>JAEUJO010000199.1 GCA_016794615.1 Pseudonocardia sp.
CGGCGACTTCGCCGAGCGCAGCCTGCTCGGCGTGGTCCGGACCCCGGCCGCGCAGCGGTGCGACCTGCTGGTCGTGCCCCGCCTGCACCACTTCGCGATGCAGACCGGATCGGGTGACCACATCGGCTCGATCCCGGTCTACCGGGTTCGCACCCCGAACCTGGGCGGCTGGGCGCACGTGGTCAAACGCGCGTTCGACATCGTCACCGCCGGCCTGGCGCTCTTGCTGTGCGCGCCGATCATCGGCGTGTGTGCACTCGCCGTCCGGCTCGAGGGCGGCCCCGGGGTCATCTTCCGCCAGCCGCGGGTGGGCCGAGACGGGGTCGTCTTCCAGTGCATGAAGCTGCGGTCGATGCGGCCGGCGAACGAGCGCGACTCGGCGACGACCTGGTCGGTGGCCACCGACAACCGGGTGGGTCCGGTCGGTCGCTTCCTGCGGCGCACGTCGCTGGACGAGCTGCCCCAGCTGTGGAACATCCTGCGCGGCGACATGACGCTGGTAGGTCCGCGGCCGGAACGCCCGCACTTCGTCGACCGGTTCTCGGCCGAGTACGACCGCTACGCCCACCGGCACCGGGTGCAGGCCGGCCTGACCGGACTGGCCCAGGTCAGTGGCCTGCGCGGCGACACGTCGATCGCGGACCGGGCGCGGTTCGACAACTACTACATCGAGCACTGGTCGCTGTGGCTCGACATCAAGATCGTCATCCGGACCTTCTCCGAGGTCCTGTTCGCCCGGGGGCGCTGACGGTCGTGGCTGTCGAGGAGAGTGCACGAAGGCCGGCTCGTGGTCCGCTGCGGTACCTGCTGATGGCGGGGCACGTCCTTCCCGTGGGCGGCGGCGGCATCGTCCGATACACCCTCGAGCTGGCTTCCGCACTGGCGGAGCGTCCGGACGAGGTGATCCTGCACCTCGGCGTCAACACCAGAGCAGAGGAGTGGTTCCGCGACACATTCCCGACGGCGCGCGTCCACCCCGTGCAGAGGCGGACCGGTGGGCTGGCTGTCCTCGACGAGCACCTGGCCGGCCTCGCGCCGTTCCGCCGCCGGATCGAGGCGCCCGTCGACGTCGTGCACAGTGTCAAGCACATCGCCCCGCTCTTCACCCGCGGCGCCCGCTCCGTGCTGACCGTGCACGACATGCTCCTCGTTGATCGGCCGCTGGACTACTCCCGGAGCAAACGACTGCTGCTGCGGGTGCCCTACGGGCTGTCGCTGACCCGCGCGGATCTGCTGATCTGCGTCAGCGACGCGACGCGTCAGCGGTTGCTGAGCTACTACCCCGAGTTGGAGCGGCGCACCGTCGTCGTCCCACTCGCAGCAAGTCCGCGGATGCTCGACTCGCCCGGCGAACCGGTGCCCGCCCTCGACGGCCGCACCTTCGGCGTCGTCGTCGGCGACGGCCTGGCCCGCAAGAACCTCGCGTTCCTCGGGACGGTGTGGCACCGGCTCACCCGGCAACGGCCGGATCTGGTGCTCGCGGTCGTCGGGTCGGGTGCGACCGACCTGCCTGAACTGTCGGCCCGTTGGCGCGAGATGCTCGCCGAGGGCGCCGCCGTGGCTCTGCCGCGGATCACCGACGATGCCCTGGCCTGGTGCTACCGCAACACCGCCGTGGCACTGTGCCCCAGCTACATGGAGGGTTTCGGGCTACCGGCTGCTGAGGCCGCCGCGGTCGGCACCCCGGTGGTGGTGTCCGAGGATCCCGCCCTCTCGGCCGCCGCACCCGCCTCCGCGTTGCGGGCGGCGAGTTGGGACGTCGACTCGTGGGCGACGGCCGTCGAGAAGGCGCTGGCGGAGGGTCGGCCGACGGCGGGGCACGAGCCGGTGCGCCGATGGGCCGACGTCGCCGACGAGACCATCCGCGCGATTCGGACGAGATGAGACCGGACATGACCGTGCACTCCTGGGACACGAGCCTCATCGGAGTCGACCCGGCGAGCCACTCCCGCTCCGTGCTCGTCGTCCCCGGCGCCGACACGATCGCCGACCGCCCGGTGCTCGACGAACTGCTCGGCTGGGGCTGGGACGTCACCATCGCCGACCCCGCCGCGCCGATCACTCTGGAGAAGCTCGCCACGCACCACGATGTGGCGCTGTTCTGCGACGTCCGGGGCACCCGCCTCGCCCGGCGGGCGTTGACGGCGATCCTGCCGACGGTCGCGGTCGTGCCGCCGCGTGGCCACGGCCGGATCGGCAGGCTCCTCGGCGAGGCCGGGATCCGCCGCGACACCACCGTGCTGATCGTCCGCGACCCGCGTGACGCGAAGATCCTGCGGAAGGTGAGCGGATCGGCGCTGGTGCGGTCGGAGTCGCCCGTATCGGCGAAGGAACGGGCGACGGCGCTGGCCGCGGTGCTGCTGCGGGCGCACGCATGGCATGCCGCTCCACCGGCGCCACTGGCCGCCTGCATGCTTGCCGAACCAAGGAGTGAGCAGCATGGACCTTCGTGACTATCTGCGAATGGTCGGGCGAGGTTGGTCGACGGTGTTGCTCATCACGGCCATCTCCGTCGGGCTGGCCGTTGCCTACGTCGCGCTGGCCCCCAAGCGGTACGAGACGAGTACCGTGCTGTTCGTCTCCGCCAACGAGCCGCGCACGATCGACGACCTCCAGCAAGGTAACCAGTTCTCGACCAGCGCCGTGACCACCTACGCCGAAATCATCGACTCGGCGACGGTGCTCGGTCCCGTAGCCACCCAACTGCGACCGCAGAGCAACGCCGACGAGCTCGGCGTGGCAGTGTGGGCGATCGTCCCCACGGAGACCACGCTCATCAACGTGACGGCCAGCGCGGACAGTCCGCAACGCGCCGCAGCGATCGCCAACGCCGTCGCCGGCACCGCGTCGCGCGTCGTACCGGCGCTCGTCACGGATGAGACCAATCGGCCGCTTGTGCGATTTCAGCAGACGAGGCCTGCAGTCGAGCCCACGATCGCCATCAGCCCGAATGTGCACCGCACCATCGGGTTGAGCCTGATCGTCGGGTTGTGTCTGGGCTTCGGGGCCACGATCGTGGCACAGAGCCTCGACACACGGATCAGGCAGGCCGCGGACGTTCACAAGCTGACCGAAGTACCGCTGCTGGCGGTGCTCTCGTCGTTCCGGCGCGGACAGCGAGGTGGTCTCGTCGCACGCGACGATCCGCCGATGGGCGAGGCATTCCGGACGTTGCGGACGAACCTGCGTTCGTTGGACGCCAAGGAACGTCGAAGCCTCGTCTGCGCGGCCGTAGCCGACGATCGCGACGGCGCCCAGGTCGCCACGAACCTGGCGTGGTCGCTCGCCGCCGCCGGACGTCGAGTCCTCCTGGTCGACCTCGACATGCGGCAGTCGACCGTGGGTGACCTGTTGGGCATGAAAGCGGGAATCGGCCTCGCCGACATCCTGATGGGGCGTGTCGACATGGCCGAGGCGATCCGGGCCACCCGGGATTCGCACCTCCGCGTCATCCTCAGTGGCACCCTGCAGGCCAACCCGTCGGATCTGCTGAGCGACGCAGCCACGACCCGGGTACTGCGCCGGATGGAGCAGGAGAACGACGTCGTCATCCTGCATGCACCTCCGCTGTTGACCTACACGGATGCCGCGGCTGTGTCGGGCGCTGCCGGTGGAGCCTTGCTGACGGTCACCGCCGGACGCACGAAGGCGAACGAGCTGAGCACTGCGCTCACTACGCTGACGAACGTCTGGGCCAAGCCCGTAGGCGTCGTCCTGACCGGAGCGAGGCGCAGCGAACTCGGCCGGAGTGCAGGCACAGGCTATACCCGACAGGTGCCACCGACGGGCCGCGCACCGTCGCGTCCGAAGACGCCCCAGCCGGTGAACTCGTCGACGGGAAACCGCGCGGAGCGGCACACGCCGGCCTTCGCCGGCCGCCACGCCAGCAACCGGATTCCGCAACCGTCGCCCGGTGCACGACCACGACCTCCTGCGGGACGGGTGTGACTGCACCCGTCCGCGGCCCTGTTCATCGACCACGCTCGACCAACAGATGGGGATCCCATGAACGTCGCGATCGTGTTGGCGTCGGCTGGCCGTCCGGTCCTGCTCGCCGAGGCGGTCCGAACCTGTTCCGAGCAGCGCGGTGTCGACTTCACCGGTGTCGTGTCGGTGCCGGACGAGCAGAGCCTGCCGAGCGACCGGTCGGCTCTCACGGGCTGGCGGGTGGAGATCGGCGCACGTGGGCTCGCCGCCCAGCGCAATGCCGGTCTCGACGCCTTGGACATCGGCTCGGCCGATGGCGTCGACGTGGTCGCCTTCTTCGACGACGACGCGCTGCTGCGGCCGGATTATCTGATCAATGCGGTCCGCTTCCTCGACACACACCCCGACGTGCTCGGCCTCACCGGCCGCGTACTGCTGGACGGCGCGACATCGCACGAGATCGACCGCGACGTCGCCGCCGCGGCGCTCGTCCGCTCCGACGAGCAGCTGACGACGGGCACGTGGCGGCTGACACGGGAGTTGTACGGTTGCAACTTCGTCGTGCGTGTCGGTGCGGTTCCGGACATGCGCTTCGACGTGAGGCTCCCCTTGTACTCCTGGCTCGAAGACCACGACTTCGCCCGAAGACTGGCGGCGCGTGGTCCGATTGCCAAGGTGGACGATTGTGTGATCGTGCACCGGGCGGCCGCCTCGGGTGGTCGACAGGCGCACGTTCGTCTCGGATACTCTCAGGTGATGAATCCCGTCTATCTGCAGCGAAAAGGCAGCTTCCCTGTTTGGCTCGCGACGCAGCAGGTACTCCGCCCGGTGGCGAAGAACGTCGCACTCGCTGCGATCGGTCGCTCTGCGTCGTGGCGTCGTGAGCGCTTGCGTGGAAACGTCACCGCGGCCTGCGACATCGTGAAGGGGCGGCTGACGCCGGAGCGTATCGTTGACCTTTGACCTGCCGGTTGTACCGACGGTGTGCGCACCGCTCGGCGGGGAGCGACAGGAGATCATGCAGCGGCTCAGTATTGTTGTGCCCAACTACAATTACGGTAGCTTCGTTGGTGAAGCCGTTGCCAGCGCGTTAGCTGTTGATTGGCCGAAAGTCGAGGTCATCGTCGTCGATGACGGTTCCACCGACGACTCGCTGGATGTGCTGCGTGCATTCGGCGACAAGATCACGCTCATCACGCAGGAGAACAGCGGGCCGCGGGTCGCCTGCAATCGAGGCTTTCGCCGGTCGACAGGCGACGTCGTCATATTCCTCGACTCCGACGACGTGCTGGAGCCGGCCATCGCCAAAGAGGTCGCGCAGGTTTGGCACCGCGGTGTCAGTAAGGTGCAGGTGCAGATGCGTCGGATCGACCGCCGCGGCCGATCGTTCGGCCGAGTGTTCCCGGTGTACCGGCGCACACCCACGCCGGAGCAGATCCGGCACTGGATGACGACGACGTCGGCCTATCCGACGCCGCCGGGCTCAGGTAACATCTACTCGCGGCGGTTCCTGGACGTCCTCTTCCCGCTCGACGGGCGATGTGGGGACGCCACCGACTCGGCCTGCCTGGCCGCTGCTCCCTATCTTGGCGACGTCGTGACAATTCCTCGGGCGCTTGTCCGCTATCGCGTGCACGGAAACAATCGCAGTCACCTGCTCGCTGATACTCGTCGCTTCACCAGTCAGATCGAGCGGGCCTACCAACGTCACCGATTCGCCCGCGAGGTCTCCGGACTAGATATAGGTAGTGACCGGAAGGAGGCGGTCGTTCCTTTGTTGCGTGGGCGTCACCTGCTGCAGATGCGAGTCGCTGAAACTCGTGTGTGTTCGGGGCCACCGCCCATTCCGGGTGATAGTCGTGCACGAATGACTCGAGACTCGATCGTCTCCGCGTTCGCGCCGGGTCCCGAGTCCGTGCTGCACCGGCTCGGTGTGTCGCTCTGGTGCCTCACGGTGCTGTTCGTGCCCGCACCCGTCGCGCGCCGACTCGTCGGGTGGCGCTTCTCCTGAACGTGGCCGGTCGGCTCGAGCGAGCCGACCGGCCGAGCGGCGCCGTCAGCCTTGCGTCGCGAAGGAGGCCAAGCGCTCTGAGCTGTGCGAACGGGCGGTCGCGACGGCTCGAAGAACGTCGACATGCGTCCGAGTCGCTGCAGCACGGAGGTACCCGGCCGCCGCAGCGCGTCGGATGTCACGGTGTCCGTCGGGCCGACGTGCGGCGCGTGCGATGCCCGCGGCAAGCGCCGTCGGGTCCTCCGTGGCCACGAGCTCACCGATCCGCGGATCGGTGACGATGTCGGACGGCCCGAAATCGCAGTCGGCTGCCACCAGCGGTAGGCCGAACTGCAGTGCCTCGATCAGTACGACACCGAAACCTTCCCAGCGGGAGGCAAGGACGAAACAATCCGCTGCGCGGTAGTGCTCGGTCGGGTCGGTGCGGTGGCCGACGAACTCGACGATGTCGTCGACTCCGAGTGTCCTGCTCAGATCCTTGAGACGGTCGCCGTCCGGACCTGACCCGACGATGCTCAGTCGAAGCGTCGGTACCACGTCCCGAGCCGAAGCCATCGCCTGGAGCAGGACGTCGATCCCCTTCTGGTGATCGAGCCGGGCCACACAGAGAAGGTGGAACGGATCGGTGTCGACGCGGACCCTCGGGTTCGGGTCGGTGGCATCGAGGGCGCGAACAGGATTACGGGCGAAGTAGACGGGAACGCGTGGTGCGACCGATTCTGCAACGTATTCCCGCAGCGCTGGAGAGACGGTGAGGACGGCAGCCACCCGTCTGCCGACAAGATATCGGAAGAGCGCGAAAGCGAGCTTCGTGCGCCGCGACCCGCGTTTTTGCTCGATGCGTGGATTGCCGTGAAGGTGTGGAACGAAGGCGGCGACACCGAGGCCGCGTGTGGCGATCCAGGCGATCACCGAAGGCTCGACCTGCGGGCAGACGAGAACGTCGAAGCGGTTCTCGGCGACACAGGCCCGGAGGGCCGGGCCCAGATTGCGGAGACGGTCGGTGTCGAGCACATGGCGGGTGTAGGATGTGCGTGCGATGAGTTCGTCGTCGTAGCGTGTGGCAAAGATGACGTGGACGTCGAGATGATCGCTGTCTTCCTCAACGAGACCGGTCGCGATCTCGTGTACGACGCGCTCGACTCCGGCCATGATTGACGACGGCGGAACGAAGTAGGCGACACGAAGCCGTGACTGCGTGGCGTGCACCTTGACGAACCCTCCGGAATTGATCGTTGCGAATGGTGATGAATCGGTGGCGACCGCGGTCCGTCTGGCAATTGGCTGGCCGCTGTGCGAACTGTGGCATCGGACACCATCGGCCCCGGCCTGTGTGGAGGATGTCGTCCGCGACGATGTAGACGTTACGGACACCGCGTGCCCTGCGTGGCCCCCGCGCCAATTGCCCGGATAGACAGAACTAGACTGCTGCGCGGCACGCAACCGGCCTGGTCTGGGAGGGCGTTGGTTTGATGTCATATAGGCGCGCCATGGTGCTACTCACGGGTTCGAGCATGCTCGTTCCCGTGATCGGCCTGGCGACCGCGCCGATCCTGACCCACTCCCTCGGGGTCGCCGGGCGCGGCGAGGCCGGTGCCGCCATGGCGCCGAACCTCTTCATCGTCGGAGCCGCCACTCTGGGCCTTCCGGCGGCCCTGACCTACTACCTGGCCAAGCGGCCTCATCTGGCTCGCGTGGCGCTGGGTTGGGCGACGCTGTTCGCAGTGGCGTTCGGGGCCGTCACCCTCGGCGTGGTCCACCTCACCAGCGGATACCTCGCCGCGGGCAGCCCGCAGCTGGCACAGCTCATGGTGCTGGGGGCATGGCTGGCACTGCCGGCGCTCGTGGTCGGGATCTTCCGTGGTGCCGCGATGGGGCGGCAGATGTGGACCGAAGTCGCCCTCGAGCGGGTCGTCAACTCGATGTTGCGGCTCGTCCTTCTCGGCGTACTGGCATTGCTGGGTGAGCTGGACGTCATGAGCGCGGTGCTGGTGATGTCGATCGGTCCGGTGATCGCGGGGCTCGTGTACGTCCGTGCCGGCTCGCGTGTCGGGCCACCCGACGACGAGCCGTTGCCGCCGTCGCCGCAGCGGATCGTTCCACAGCTGTTGGCGTTCGGATCCCAGGTGTGGCTCGGCTCGGTCGCGACGATGCTGCTCGCTCGATCGAGCCAGCTGCTGGTGACGCCGCTGTCCGACGTCGAGCAGCTCGGACTGCTCCTCGTGGCCATCACCATCTCGGATGTCCCGTACATCATCACGCAGACGCTTCGTGAGTTCACCTTCGGTGTGAACAGCGCACAAGCAGACGTCGAGCGGCTTCTCGCGATGTCGCGCATCACCACCCTCGTCGCCCTGGCCGGATCGTCGGTCATCGGCGCCACCCTCCCGCTGTGGATCGACATCGTCTTCGGCTCCGGGTTCGCCGACGCCATCGTCCCGACGTGGTTGCTCCTGGCGTCGTCGTGCCTCACGGTTCCCGGAATGATCGCTGGTGCCGGGCTCGACTCGGTGGGTCGGCCGGGTCTGCGATCGGCGTCCCTGGTCCTGGCTCTCGTCGGCAACCTCATCGGCCTCGTCCTCCTCGTACCGCCATGGGGCGCCGTCGGAGCGGCGTTGGCCGCTCTGGCCGGCACTCTGCTCTCCACGATCTTCGCCGTGGCGGTCGCTGCCCGGTCGCTGCCTGCTCCTACCCACCGGTTCGTCGTTCCGCAGGCTTCCGATCTCGCCCTCGTGCGGTCCACGGTCGCGGCGCTCGGACGGCGCCTCCGCCCGACCGGGAGCACCAGGTGAACGCGCAGGTGGAGAAGGTGACATGAAGCGCCTCAGTGTCGTCATCGCCAACTACAACTACCAGCGCTACGTGGGGGCCGCGATCGAGAGTGCTCTCGCTCTTGACTGGGGCGACGTCGAGGTCGTCGTCGTCGACGACGGGTCGACGGACGGGTCGGCCGAAGTGATCGGTCGGTACACCGACCGGGCCCGGGTCCTTCTGGCCGACAACGCCACGCAGCGGGTCGCCGTGAACCGGGGTTACGCACTGACCACGGGCGACGTCGTGCTGTTCCTCGACTCGGATGACCTGCTGCCCCGCGATCTTCCCGTGCATCTCGCGAAGGCGTGGACGGTCGGTACGAGCAAGGCGCAGTTCCGGATGCAACGTATCGACGAGGTCGGAATCGCGATCGGTCCGCCCTTCCCCGAGTACCGGCCCGTGCCGACCCCACGCGACATCCGACGGTGGGTGGAGCAGACGTCGGCCTATCCGACTCCGCCGGGGTCGGGCAATGCCTATGCTCGGTCGTTCCTCGACCGGATCTTCCCGATCGAAGCCAGCGTGGGCGACTTCGCGGATTCGGCCTGTCTGGCGGCTGCGCCCTTCTTCGGTGACGTCGTCAGCGTCCCCGAGGTCGTGGTCGGCTACCGTCAGCACGGGGCCAACGACAGCGACCTGCTGAGAGACGATCGCCGGTTCCCCCGCGAGGTCGCCCGCGCGCGGGCGCGGTGGCGGTTCGCGCAGGAGGTGTGCGGAACTGCGCGCGACGGGGTGGACGAGCGGCCCCTCTTCCGTAGCAGGGAGCTTCTGCAGCTCCGGGTCGCTGCGTGCCGGGTCGCCCCCACCGAGCGTCCGCTGCCGGGCGACAGCCGCGGGCGCATGGTGTGGAACTCCTTCCGCGCACCGTTCCATCCCGGTCCAGAAAGCCTTCGTCGTCGACTCGCGATCTCGTCGTGGTGCCTCGCGATGCTGGTCGCACCAGCGCTGGTCGCCCGCAAGCTGCTCGTCGTCCGGTACGGACAGCGTCGATGAGCAGGCCTGCCCGAGTGCGGACACGACGGTGACGACGCTCACCTTGCTGACGCTGGCCTTCGTCGCCTACGGCGTGATCAGCTCCCACGGCTACGGGCGCATGTTGGCGCTGGGCGGTGCGACGCCCGCCGGTGCTGCAGCGGTCGTCGGCGGCACTGCGGTACCGACCTTCTACGCGGTGGCCATCGGTGCCGCCGTCGCCGTCGCACTCCGTCTCGTCGAGCGCTCCCGCATCGCGCCGCACTCCGCCGAGCCGCTTCCGCCCGGGTCACCGTTTCTCCTGCTGTTCCTGGCCTGGTCCACCCTGGTGACGATCGTCTCCCCGATCGTCTTCAACGGCACGACGGTCCTGCTCCCTGCCGTCAAGGGACCGAGTCACCTCGTCGCGGGCGTGCTCACGACGTCCAACATCGCCCAGATCGGCTACCTCGTGCTCGGGGTCTGCGTGGTGATCTACCTTGCGAGGTCGACCTCCGCGGGGCCGGAGCTCATCGGACTCGCCGCAGGTGCCACCACGATCCTGTCGTTGTGGCGGTATCTCCACGCCCTCGTGAGCGTGCCCTTCCCGGAGAACGTCTTTGACAACTCGCCCACGTTCGCCTACATCGAGACCGCGGTCGGCGGGGCCGAACGGTTCCGCGGCATCCTCTCCGAACCGGCGAGTCTTGCCCTCTCGTCACTCGTCACGATCGCCTACATGCTGCCGCGGGCCGCTCACGTGCGTGGTCTCCGCAGGGCCGGTGCTCTGTTCGTCGCCGCAGCGGCCGCCTACCTCGGAACGATCTCGACGTCGGCCACCTTCGTCGTCGGCGGCGCTGTGATGGCTCTGGTCGCGGCGGCGACCTTCGCCGGTGGGTTCTTGCTCAGGCGCATCAGGGTGAGCGCATCGGTCGGCGTCGTCATGTGCCTCCTGCTCATCGTGTCGCTCTTCGTGCTTCCTGTCGTTGCGGGCTTCGCCGACGCGGCGGTGAACGAGAAGGCGAGCTCCTCGTCTTTCGACGAGCGCTCGGGTGCGAACTCGACGTCCTACGAGATCTTCCTCGACACCTACGGGATCGGAGTGGGTCTCGGGGCCAACCGGGCTTCGTCGTTCCTGGCCGGGCTGCTCAGCACGACCGGCCTGGTGGGAACCCTGCTGTTCGCCTCCGCGGTCGTCCTTCTCATCAGGCGCGGCGCACCCGTTCGGGAGTTCCGGCCGGTCGCCTGGGCTCTCGTCACGCTGCTCGTCGTCAAGGTGGTTTCTGGGCCCGACCTCTCCGACAGCAGCGGAATCCTCTGGATGTCCCTCGGCCTCCTGGCTCGCGCGGCCTCGTTGGCCGGTGGGTCCGGTGGGCCTGCGGTGGGGACGCCGGGGCGTGAGCATGTCGTCACCCTCGGCACGAATCGAGTCACGTAGCGTGTCGGCGATATCCCGTCACTGCACCGGACGGCGACGCCTCATCCTCCTTGCGTCCGTTGCAGTCGTCCTCGGTGTGGTGCTCACGTCAGTGGTGTGGATTGCGGTCCGCGGCGATGGCGAGCTGGCCGGCGACGCCGTGGTGACCTCCAGCTCGACCGCTCCCGGCTTCTCGGCCCGTGACGTCGTGTCGTCGGGAGCGATGTCGACTCCGGGCGCCGAGTGGCGGTCCGACCGGGAAACGGTCGGGGCATGGGTGGAACTGTCGTGGTCGAGTGCCCACCCCGTGCGGCGCCTCGTCATCGTCCGCAACGCGGTGGATGAGCCAGGTGTGACGGAGGGCTTCCTCGCCTTCGGCGACGGCTCCTACCTTCAGGTCCGACTTTCTGCGACGTCCCGGGACACCGTCATCCCGATCAGCCCGCGAACCGTGGATCGGGTGCGCTTCACCGCTTCGGCCGTGAGCGACGGGGCACAATACGTGAGCGTCTCCGAGATGTCGGTCAGCTCAGCTCCCGCCGACGACGACGTGGCCACCGAAGACGTCGACGGCGGCAACGTCGCACCGGCCGCCGTTGCGAGTCAGGGACTCGGGGCCGACGGAACGGATCCGCATGCCCTGCAGGACGGAGCTGCGACATCGGCTGTCGCCGACACCGGTGATGACTGGACGGTCGATCGGCCGTCGGGTGCGTGGGTTCAGCTCGACTGGGACCGTCCACGTGAGGTGACAAGCCTGGTGCTCGTCGGTGGTGCGCAGAGAGAAGGAGCCCGACTGACCGCCGCGACCGTGACGTTCACCGATGGTGCGAGCCTGGTTCTCGGGGCCGTGTCGTCAGACCGGGGACGGCCCACGGTTCTGAGCTTCATGCCACGCGTCACGCGGTCGATCCACCTGACACTGGACAAGGTGGATGGAGACGGTGCGCTTGCCCTCGGCGAGTTGCGCGTCTACCAGCGTGGGGCGACGCCGGCTCGTCCTGAACGCGTGGGGCGGCCAGACGAGTTGCGGCCCGCCCCTGTTCCTGCCTGCCCGCCCTCAGCCGGGCCACCTCCGAAGCCGTTGACGGTTCTTTGCCCGCAGACGAGCTCAGTCGTCCAGGACACGATTGACCTGGCCCTTTCGGTCGAGTCCGGCTACTCCGCCGTCGCCGCGACGGTGTGGCCCGCAGACGAAGCGGAACCGGCCGGCCCTGTGGTGCGTGCAGCCCCTGATGCTTCGGGACTCGCTTCTCTGTCGATCGACGTGTCCGGCGTACCACCCGGTCCGTTCACCGTCGAACTGGTGGCCACCGGCGAGGGCCGCGCCGCTGCGGCGATCTACTTCCAGCTGTATCGGCGTGGAGCTTTCCATGGCGACGTCCCGTCGAGCACGGCGGCCATCGGGCGGACGATGGTCTACGCCGAGGAGTTCGACCGGCCGATCACCCTGTCACGCAATGGAATCGGTGCCGATTACGCCGGCGCCAAACCCGTGCACAACGGAGACCAGGACTTCGGCGACGCCATCTTCCCGGGTAACGCGATCGGTTTCCCCAATATTCGCGTCGTCGACGACCGGTACCTCCGGATGGACGTCGAGCCGATTCCACCCGGCTACACCGATCCCCAGGGCTGGGGCCGCACGCACCTGGGAGGCATGCTTGCTTCCGGCCGCGAGGGCGGAGCGGGGTTCTCCGCACAGTTCGGCTACTTCGAGGCACGGATGCTCGTGCCCGCTGCTCCTGGAACCTGGCCCGCGTTCTGGACCCTGCCGAGTGACGACCTGATCGAGCCGACACGGACCCAGGCCGAGTTCGACGCCGTCGAGATGTACGGGCACGATCCCAAAATGGCATGCCAGGCGACCCATTCCCATCGGAGCGGGAATGACGGCGACAGCTACTGCGCCGAACGTTTCGCCACTGAGCGCTCTGCATTGTCCTGGCACACGTACGGTGTCTCGATACTGCCCACCGGAATCACGTTCTACATCGATGGTCACGTGGTCGCGACCGCACCCCAGGTCGAGGGTGGCGCCGCCCCGATGTTCTTCCTCGTCGACCTCGCCCTCGGGGGCGGTTGGCCGGTCGATCTGGCGGCCGTGCAGGATCGTGCGACCCTGTACGTCGACTACGTTCGCGTATACGTCTGAGCCGTGTCGGGGCCGCTCGCGGTGGATCAACAGGAAGGCACGCCGACGATGCGTGTTGCGGTGGCGCACGAGTGGCTCACGAACTGGGCTGGCTCCGAGCGGGTGGCCCGGGAGCTGGTGACCGTCGGGCAGGCCGAGCAGTTGGTCGCGAGCGTCGTCGACCGATCGTTCACCGCCGAGTACTTCCCGGACGTCGACGTGCGGGAGCTGTGGACATCGCGGCTGCCGACCGCGGCGACGAACTGGTCCCGCTTCGCCTTGCCCATGCTCACCGCCTGGGCGTCGACGAAGATCGAGGCCGAACTGCTGCTCGTCAGCTCGCACTTCGCCGCGCACGGGGCGACGGTGCGGTTCGACGGGCCGTCGATCGTCTACTACCACACGCCGGCCCGGATGCTCTGGCGTCCGGACATCGAGCTCGCCCGCCTGCCGAAGCACACCCGCACCGCGGTGGAGAAAGGCCTGCTGCCGGCGCTGCGCGCGTGGGACCGTCGGGTGGCGCAGCACCCGACGGTGCTGCTGGGCAATTCGGCGGCGGTCGTGGAGCGCATCGCTCGCGCCTATGGTCGCGAGGCTGAGGTCCTGCATCCGCCGGTGGAGGTCGACCGCTGGTCGACCGTGCGGCGGCGCGAGCCCGAGCACTTCCTGTGGACGGGGCGGCTCGTGGCCTACAAGCGCCCGGACATCGCCGTCGAGGCTGCGCGGATCTCGGGCGAACTGCTGGTGATCGTCGGCTCTGGTCCCGAGCGGGCCCGGCTGGAGCCGACCGCACCGCCGAATGTCCGGTTCGCCGGGCACGTGTCCGACGCCGAGCTGCGCGATCTGCTCGGAGCCGCGCACGCACTGGTGTTTCCGGGCGAGGAGGACTTCGGGATCGCGCCGGTGGAAGCGCTCGCCGCCGGCACCCCGGTCGTCGCCTACGAGGCAGGCGGGGCGCTCGACTTCGTCGAGCCCGACGTCAACGGCGTGCTCTGCCCGCAGCAGGACGCGGCGACCTTTGCCGAAGCGATGAAGGTCGCCCGCGCGGCCGAGTGGGA
>JAEUJO010000221.1 GCA_016794615.1 Pseudonocardia sp.
GCCAGAGCCGTCCGGCCGCTCCCGGCGGCGAGGGTGTCGAGGCGGTCGCGGCGCGCCGAGATGAGCGCGAACTCGGCGCCGACGAAGAAGGCGTTGCCGGCCAGCAGCAGCACCGCGCCGAGGACGGCGAGCAGTTGCGTCACGCGGCGGGCCCCGGTTCGGGCGGGCGGTGCAGCCGCAGCTCGGCGACCCGGTTGCGGTCGCGACGGACGACCGTGAGCTGCCAGCCGTCGACGACCAGGCCGTCACCGACGTCCGGGATGCGGCCCAGCCGGGCCAGGACCAGCCCGGCAAGGGTCTCGTAGTCGCCGGGCGGGACGGGGAAGCCGGTCGCCTCGTTGACCTCGTCGGCACGCAGGAGCCCGGACACGAGCCAGGCGTCGCGGCCGAAGGGACGCACCCCGGAGGCGCCGTCGGCGTCGTGCTCGTCCTGGACGTCGCCGACGATCTCCTCGAGCACGTCCTCGAGGGTGACGATCCCGGCGACGCCACCGTACTCGTCGACGACGACGGCGAGCTGCAGGCCGGCGCCGCGCAGGGTCGTCATCAGGGCGTCCCCGTCGAGGGACTGGGGGACGGTGGGCACGGGCCGGACGTGGTCGCGCAGGGTGGCCCCGGCGCGGGCCGCCGTGGGCACCGCGATGGCCTGCTTGACGTGGACGACGCCGAGCACCATGTCGGCGTCGTCGGCGACGACGGGGAATCGCGAGATGCCGGTGCGGCGGGCGTGGGCGACGAGGTCGGCGAGGGTGTCGTCGGCGGCGAGGGTCATGACCCGGGTGCGGGGCGTCATGAGGTCCTCGGCGATGCGCTCGGTGAACCGCAGGGACCGGTCCATCAGGGAGGCGGTGGCGGCGTCGAGGGTGCCGCGGCGGCCGCTCGCCCGGACCAGCGACCCGAGCTCGTCGGGGGAGCGGGCCGAGCGCAGCTCCTCGATCGGCTCGACGCCGAGGCTGCGGACGATGCCGTTGGCGGCGGCGTTGAGCGCGGCGATGAGCCTGCTCAGGGAGTGGGCGAAGCCGGCCTGCAGCCAGACGACGGCGCGGGCCGTGCGCAGGGGGTCCGCGATCGCGACGTTCTTGGGGACGAGCTCGCCGAAGATCATGGAGAGGGTGGTGGCGAGCAGGAGGGCCAGCGTGGTGGCGAGGCCGCCGGTGAACCGGTCGGGCACCCCCACCGCGGCGAGGCCGGGGCGGATGAACGTGGCGACGGCGGGCTCGGCGATGTAGCCGGTGACCAGCGTGGTGATCGTGATCGCCAGCTGGCAGCCGGAGAGCTGGAACGACAGGTTGCGGTGGGCGCGGGCGACGGCGCGGGCCCGGCGGTCGCCGACGGTGGCGGCGTGCCGGTCGACGCGGCTGCGTTCCAGGGCGGTGAGGGAGAACTCGGAGGCGACGGCGACGGCGGTGCCGAGGGTGAGGGCGGCGACGGCGAGCAGCCCGAGCACCGGGAGCAGGACGGTCATGGGCGCCGTTCGGGTGGGGGTAGCGGGTCCGTGGACCCGGTACCGGTCCGGAGCCCGGGTCGGCGGTGCGTGCGGTGGGCACGGTGTGCTCCTCCTCCGGGGGTGTCCCGGGGTCCGAGGGGGCCAGTGTAGGTCGGGGACGGCGGTTTCGCGGTACCGCTCGGCGGCCGGTTCGGGCGAGCGCGGCGGGTCGGCTCCGGCATCGGGTGGAGTCGCGCGCGTCACCATCGACCCGTACGCGGGCGGGCGAGCGCCTAGGTTCTGCGGCCATGAGGGCGACCCGGACGGTGCGGGACGGCTCGGAGCCCGAGTCGGAGGCCGAGGAGGAGATGTCCCTCGACGGAGCCGAGGGGCCGTTCGTCGACTTCGACCGGGCGGCGTGGGCGCGGCTGGGGGAGAACGTGCCGCTCCCGCTCACGGCGGACGAGCTGGCGCGGTTGCGCAGCCTCGGGGACGAGGTCGACCTCGACGAGGTGCGGGGGGTGTATCTGCCGCTGTCGCGGTTGCTGACCCTGCACGTGCAGGAGACCGGGCGGCTGTACCGGGCGTACCGGACGTTCCTGGAGGCGCGGGAGGCGCGGACCCCCTTCGTGATCGGGGTGGCGGGCTCGGTGTCGGTGGGGAAGTCGACGACGGCGCGGTTGCTGGCGCTGCTGCTGGCCCGGTGGCCGCAGCATCCGCGGGTGGATCTGGTGACGACCGACGGGTTCCTGTGGCCGAACGCGGAGCTCGAGCGTCGGGGGCTGATGGAGCGCAAGGGGTTCCCGGAGTCCTACGACAGGCGTGCGCTGCTGCGGTTCGTCACGGAGGTGAAGGCGGGCAAGTCGCGGGTGGTGGCGCCGGTGTACTCGCACCTGACCTACGACATCGTTGCGGGGGAGCAGACGGTCACCCACCGGCCGGACATCCTGCTGCTGGAGGGGCTGAACGTGTTGCAGCCCGCGCCGGCGGGGGCGGCGCTGGTGGTGAGCGACTTCATCGACTTCTCCGTGTACGTCGACGCGGCCGCCGAGGACATCCGGCGCTGGTACGTGGAGCGGTTCCTGCGGTTGCGGGAGACGGCGTTCCGGGACCCGAACTCGTACTTCCGCCGGTACGCGGGGATGGACGAGGCGGCGGCGACGGCTCGGGCGGAGCAGATCTGGGCGGAGATCAACGGGCCGAACCTGCAGTACAACATCGTCCCGACGCGGGGGCGGGCGACGCTCGTGCTGCGGAAGGGTCCGGAGCACCAGGTGACGCAGGTGCGGCTGCGGAAGGTGTGATCGTTGCTGGCAGGATGGGCTGGTGAACGGCACGTCCGGCCGGGACACCGGCGACATCGGCGACATCGGCGTGATCGAGGAGGCCGAGCTCGCGGCGCGGCTGCGGCTCGTGGTCGGGCGGCTGAACCGGCGGATCCGGATCGACGGGCGGGAGTCGGTGCCGCCGTTGCAGCTCTCGGCGATGGTGACGGTCGAGGAGCATGGGCCGTTGCGGCTCTCGGAGCTGGCGCGCCGGGAGGCGGTGAGTGTCCCGACGATGAGCCGGGTGCTGGCGGCGCTGGACGAGCAGGGGCTGGTGGTGCGGACGCCGGACCCGCAGGACGCGCGCGGGGTGCTGGTGACGCTGTCGGGTGGGGGGGAGCGGCGGCTCGCGGAGGTGCGCAGCCATCGCACGGCGCTGGTGGCGCGCCGGTTGGGCCGGCTGGACGCGGTGCAGCGGGCGACCCTGGCGGCGGCGCTGCCGGCGCTGGAGGCGCTGCTCGAGGACGAGTAGCGGTCTCGAAGAGGGCATTCCCAAACCTGACCCGCGCGCTCGCGCGCACCGGGGGGTTCGGAAATGCCCTCTCAGACCAGGGGGCTGGCGGCTCAGACCAGGGGGCTGGCGGCCAGGACGCGGACGGCCTCGGTCACGGCGGCGCGGCGGGCGACGCGCACGGCGGTAGACAGCGGGCGCAGGGCCTCCCGGCGGGCGGCGGCCGCGGACGCCGAGAGCGCACCGCCGGGCTCGTCCACGGACGCGGCGGCGAGGATGGCCTGGACCTCGTCGGCGTGCTGGAGCACGCGCAGCGCGGGGGCGGGCATGCCGGCGGGCCACAGGGTGCGGGGGCGGGCGCGCAGCTTCGCGGCGATCTCCTCGCGCACCCCGGGGCGGTGCCGGGCGACGCCGAGCGAGGTGAGCACCGAGGCGGACCGGCGGACCTGGTCGCGCAGGTCGCGTTCGGCCTGGGGGAGGGCGAGGTGTTCGGGTGCGGGGCCGGGGTCGGGCACCGGGTGCACGGTCCAGCGCAGCACGCCGTCCGCGGCGGTGCCGGGCACGATGCCGAGGCCGGCGTCGATGAACAGGACGCCCTCGCCCGCGGCCATCGCGGCGCGGCTGAACGGGCCGGGGCCGGGGAGGCCGCGGGGGTCGCCGGGGGCGGGCAGCACGACGCGGCCGGGGCCGCGTGGGGCGGCGCGGCGCAGGGCGGCGAGCAGGAAGGTCACCGAGCCGGGTGGTGTGCCGGGGGCGGACAGCGAGTGGGTGCGTGCGGTGTCCGCGTCCGTCGTGACGACGTCGTGCAGCTGCCCCCAGGGGCCGAGCGCGTCGAGCACGTCGTCGGGGGCTGCGGCACCGGCCAGCCAGGCCGAGGACCACACGGTGAACGTCGCGGAGGCGCAGGGCACGGGGGTCAGGCTAACCATTGGTCGGCCCCGCGGCGGCCGGCCCCGCGGCATGCCTACGGTGCGGTTGGGGGTGCCCACGGTGGGTGGGTCGCTGGTCACGGGCCGGGCCGAGGAGGCGTCGCGCCGGTCGCGGACGGCGTCCCCGCCGTCCGGGTGTGCGGCGTGTCGCGGCGGGGACGGCTGGTCGGGCGCGGTAGAACCGCGTGATGGCCCCGCGCGACGCCGCTTCCCGTTCGCACGACTACCGGGGGGCGTTCGGAGCCGACGGTGGCCGGATCGTCCGCAAGCGTCGGATCCCGGAGGTCGCCGCGGAGCGGGGCACGGTCGTGGAGGATCCGGCCAGCGGGTTCTGCGGGGCGGTGGTGCGGGTCGACATCCGCGAGGTGACGCTGGAGGACCGGCACGGCGGGCAGCGGGTGTTCCCGCTGCGGGCCGGGGCGTTCCTCGTCGACGGTGTGCCCGCGACGCTGGTCGTCCCCCCGCGGGCCGTGGTCGGGCCGGTGATGTCGGCGTCGGGGTCGGTGCGGGTCGCGAACCTCACGGCGCGCACGGCGCGGGCGAGCCGGATCTGGGTCGAGGGGATCCACGACGCGGCGCTCGTCGAGACGGTGTGGGGCCACGACCTGCGGGTGGAGGGTGTGGTCGTGGAGCCGATGCACGGGATGGACGACCTCGCCGCGGTGGTCGCCGACTTCGGTCCGGCGCCGCACCGGCGGCTGGGGATCCTGGTCGACCACCTCGTGGAGGGCAGCAAGGAGACCCGGGCGGCGCATGCCGTGGCGGGGCCGGACGTGCTCGTCACGGGCCATCCGTTCGTCGACGTGTGGCAGGCGGTGAAGCCGTCCGTCGTCGGGATCCGGGCGTGGCCCGCGGTGCCGCGCGGGACGGACTGGAAGGCCGGCGTGTGCGCGGTGTTGGGCTGGGGTGATCCGGCTGCCGGGGCCCGGCGGGTGCTGGGGGCCGTGCGCAGCTACCGGGACCTGGAGGCGCCGCTGATCGGTGCGGTGGAGCGGCTGATCGATTTCGTGACCGTCGGCGACGCCCGCCCGTGAGCCGGGCGCCGGTTCTGGCAGGATCGGGGTACGCGGCGGTCGGTCCACCGGAGAGGGAGGGACAGCATGGACGGAAGCACCGTTCTACTCGTCATCGGCCTGCTGTTCGTGCTGCTGGTGATCGTGTCCGTGGTCAAGGCGGTGCAGATCATCCCGCAGGCGCAGGCCGCGGTGATCGAGCGGCTGGGCCGCTACGAGCGCACCCAGACGCCCGGGCTGGCGTTCCTGGTGCCGTTCATCGACCGCATCCGGGCCCGCATCGATTTGCGTGAGCAGGTGGTGTCGTTCCCGCCCCAGCCGGTGATCACGCAGGACAACCTGACGGTGAACATCGACACCGTCGTCTACTACCAGGTGCTCGATCCCAAGGCCGCGGTCTACGAGATCAACGACTACATCGTCGGCGTGGAGCAGATCACGATCACGACGCTGCGCAACGTGGTCGGCGGGATGAGCCTGGAGGGCACGCTCACCTCGCGTGACGAGATCAACGACAAGCTCCGCGGGGAGCTGGACAAGGCCACCGGCAACTGGGGCATCCGGGTGGGCCGGGTCGAGATCAAGGCCATCGACCCGCCGCCGTCGATCCAGGAGTCGATGGAGCGGCAGATGAAGGCGGACCGCGAGAAGCGCGCGACCATCCTGACCGCGGAGGGTCAGCGGGAGTCGGCGATCCGCAGCGCGGAGGGGCAGAAGCAGGCTCAGATCCTCACGGCGGAGGGCCGCAAGCAGGCCGCGATCCTCGAGGCGGAGGCGGACCGGCAGTCGCGCATCCTGCGGGCCCAGGGCGAGCGGGCGGCGCAGTACCTGCAGGCCCAGGGCGAGGCGAAGGCGATCGAGAAGGTGTTCGCCGCGATCAAGGCGGGTCGGCCGACGCCGGAGCTGCTGGCCTACCAGTACCTGCAGACGCTTCCGGAGATGGCCCGGGGTGAGGCGAACAAGGTGTGGATGGTGCCCAGCGACTTCGGGAAGGCGCTGGAGGGCTTCACGCGGATGCTGGGTGCGCCGGGGGAGGACGGGGTGTTCCGGTTCGAGCCGTCCCCGGTCGACGACGTGCCGCCGGGCCGGCCGGAGGACGAGGACGAGTCGGTGCGGGACTGGTTCGACACCGCGTCGAACCCGGAGATCGCGCGGGCCGTCGCGGACGCGGAGGCGCAGGCGCGCCGGGCGGTGCCGCCGCCGGGTGTGCCGGAGCCGGCCGGGATCGCGCCTCCGCCGGTGTCCCCGTCTCCGGTGTCCCCGTCTCCGGTGTCCCCGTCGGTCCCGCAGTCCGCGTTCCCGCCGCCGCAGGGGCTGGCGCCGGGGGCGTCGGCCGAGCCGCCCCGGCCACGTCCGGCGACCGCGCCCACCACACCGTTGGAGAGCGGCTCGGCCGTGGCGCCGTCGCCGGTGCCGGATGAGGGTCCCGGCCCGGCCCGGCCGGGTTATCCGTCCCCGCCGCCGCACGGCTGATCCCGGTATCCAGGGCCGCGGTCAGGTGAGGGTGAACCCGTACGGCAGCTCGAGCCGGTGCCGGGCGAGCAGCACCGTGTCGGCGAGCAGCTCGCGGGTCGGTCCGTCGGCCACGATCACGCCGTCGTCGAGGACGACGCTGCGCGGGCACAGCTGCAGGGCGTAGGGCAGGTCGTGGGTGACCATGAGCATGCTGGTGCCCAGGCCGAGGAGTACCTCGGCGAGCTCGCGGCGGGCGACGGGGTCGAGGTTGGACGAGGGTTCGTCGAGCACGAGGATCTCCGGCCGGCACGCGAGCACGGTGGCCAGCGCGACCCGTCGGCGCTGACCACCGGACAGGTGCAGCGGGGAGCGGTCGCGGTGGGCGAGCATGTCGACGGCGGCGAGCGCGCCGTCGACCCGGTCGCGCAGCGCGGGGCCGGTCACGCCGAAGTTGGCGGGGCCGAAGGCGACGTCGTCGCCGACCGTCGGCATGAACAACTGGTCGTCGGGGTCCTGGAAGACGATCCCGACCCGGCGGCGGATCTCCCGCAGGTGCGCGGGCTCGACCGGCAGCCCACCGACGCTCACGCTGCCGGCGCCTGCGCGCAGGATGCCGTTGAGGTGCAGCACCAGCGTCGTCTTACCCGCCCCGTTCGGCCCGAGCAGCGCGACCCGTTCACCTGGCTCGACCCGCAGGTCGACGCCGTGGAGCGCCTGGTGTCCGTCGGGGTAGGCGAACGCCACGCCGCGGGCGTCGAGGGACGGCGGCCTGCCCGGGGAGGACCGGGCGTCCGGCCCGCCCGGCTGTTCGCCCCGTCCGTTCACGCGACGCTCCAGCCGGCGGCGGCCAGCAGGACGGCCACCCCGGCGGGGGCGAGGCCGGTGGCCCACTGGCGGCGGCTCGGGGCGCCCTCCGCGGCGTGCGGCAGGGCCCCGTCGAACCCGCGGGAGAGCATGGCGAGATGCACCCGTTCGCCGCGTTCGTAGGCGCGGACGAACAGCGCGCCGACCCCGCGGGCGGTGGCGCCGACCTGCCACAGGAACCGTGGGTCGTGCCCACGGGACAACCGGGCCCGGCGCATGCGGCCGGCCTCGGCGACGATCAGGTCGGTGTAGCGGAGCATCAGGGTGGCGATGGTGACGACCAGCGCGGGGGCGCGCAGCCGCTGCATGCCGAGCAGCAGGTCGCGGAGCGGGGTGGTGGCGGCGAGGGTGAGGGAGATCAGCACGCCGAGCGTGCCCTTCACGATGATGTTCCAGGCGCCGAGGAGGCCGGGTTGGGACAGCGCGACCCCGAGCACGTCGATCCGCGGGTCGGGGCCGGTGACCGGGAGCAGCACCGCGAGCACGACGAACGGTAGCTCGATCACGGCGCGGCGCAGGATCCAGCCGGGTGGGATCCGGGCGATCCCCCACACGACGGCGAGCACGGCCAGGTGCCCGGCGAACATGCCGAACGCGGCGCGGGGGGTCGCGACCACGCAGATCGCGCCGAGCAGCGCAGCGACGATCTTGACCTCGGCCGGGAGCCGGTGCACCGGTGAGTGGCCGGGCAGGTACAGCGGATGGGCGTGGCCCGCGCCCACGGCCGGTCAGCCCTTCCCGGACCGCGTGCCGGGCCTGTTCCCGGACCGCGTGCCGGGCCTGCGGAGGACCCGGAAGAGCAGTCCCGCGGCCAGCGCCGTCACGAGGACGCCGACGATCCCGGCGAGGCCGGTGGTGCCCGCGTGGCCGCCGATGGCGTAGTCGGCGAGCGGGCTGCCTGCCATCCGGTGGCCAGAGGGGTGCTGAGCTGCGGCGTGCTGGGCGATGCAGGTGCCGTCGAGGTGCTCGCCCGCGGCGGTCTCGCTGACGGTGCAGCCGTGCAGGGTGACCGAGTCGAGCCCGTCGGGGTCGGGGCTGGCGAGGTAGGACAGGCCGCCGGCGATGACGAGCGCGGCGAGCAGGAGGCCGAGCAGGAACCGGTGCCGCGGGAGGTTCATCGCGGGGCCTCGCCGGGGGTGCGCAGGGTGACCGCGGGGCGGGTGCCGCGCAGCAGGTACACGAGGTCGGGGCGGACGGCCGCGACGGCGCCGACGGTGGCGGCCGTGATGATCCCTTCGCCGATGCCGACGAGCACGTGCAGCCCGGTCATCAGCGCGAACACCGTGCCGAGGCCCGCGCCGCCTGCGCCGCCGATCGCGTACTCGAGCACGAAGGCCAGGGACGCGACGACGGTGTTGATCAGCGCGGCGAGGAAGGCGGTGACGAGCAGGCCGGTGCGGGAGCGCGCGGCGAACCGGCGCAGCGTGTATGCGACGGCGTAGCCGGTGAACGTGCCCACCAGGGCCATGTTCGTGATGTTCGTCCCGAGTGCGGTCAGGCCGCCGTCGGCGAACAGCAGTGCCTGCACGACCAGCACGATCGCGATGCACAGCGACCCGACCCAGGGCCCGACCAGGATCGCCACCAGGGCGCCGCCGAGGAGGTGGCCGCTGGCGCCGGGCAGGATCGGGAAGTTGATCATCTGGACGGCGAAGACGAAGGCGGTGACGAGCCCGGCCATCGGGGCGGTGCGTTCGTCGAGGTCGGCCCGGGCCCGGCTCGCCGCGATCGCGAGCCCGATCGCGGCGACGAGCCCGAACATCGCGGCGGTCGGGGCGTTCACCAGCCCGTCGCTCATGTGCATGGCGATGGTCGGTCCGGGGCTCCCGTCGCCTCCCACTGTGCCGGTGTCGACCACGGCGCGCTCCTCTCACCCGGTTGGTGCACCCGTGCGGGGGTGACCGGACCGGTCAAGCTAAGCGCCTATCGCTGTCAGTTGCAAAAGATGTGCGACAAAAGGTCAGGTGCCTGCCGTCGCGTGTTCCAGCCGCTCGTCCCGGCGCGCCGAGGAGCGCGACATCCGGAACAACGCGCGGCGCCGCGCCCGGCCCAGGGGGGCGCGCATCCGCCCGATGAGCAGGTCCGCCGCCCGGACCTGCAGGTGGGGGGTGGTGCCGAGCTCGTCGATGTAGGCCTTCTGCTGAGCGTAGATGGTGGCCTCGTTGTCGGCCGAGAGGCTGTCCCGGCCGATGCGGAACGCGGCGAGGGTCTCGGGAAGCCCGAGGAACTCGCCGTACTGCAGCAGCCGGATCCAGAGGTCGAGGTCCATCACGAAGCGGTGGTCGGGGCGCCACCCGCCGACGGCGAAGTAGTGCGCGCGCCGGAACAGCACGCCGCCGGGCTCGCCGATCGGGTTCGCGCCGCTGCGCACCACGTGCCGGGCGACCTCGACGCTGGAGCGCACACCGATCAGCCCGGTCAGGCCGCGGCGCGGGACCAGCACCCGGCTGCGTTCGTCGATCATGTGCCGACGGGCCGCGACCACCGCGAGACCGGGGTCGGCCTCCATCGGGCCGACCTGGTACTCCAGGCAGCGCGGGTGGAGCAGGTCGTCGGCGCACACGAGCTTGATCAGCGGTGCCCGGCACAGCCGGATCGCCGCGCGCCAGTTCTCCGGCTGGGGCAGGGTCGTGGCGTTGGTCGCGACCCGGATGCGGGGATCGCCGAACGAGCGGGCGATCTGCCCGGAGCCGTCGGGGCTGGCGTTGTCCAGGACGACGAGCTCGAAGTCGCGGTAGGTCTGGTCGAGGACGCTGCGGATGGTCTCGGCGAGGAACTCCTCGCCGCGGTAGACCGGGATGCACACGGACACGCTGGGCAGCGCTGGCATCGTTCGGGGGTCTCCTGGCGCCGGGGCGCTCGCCCGCACCCGGCCCCTCCCGGGCGCACGGTCGTGCGCAGAGCTGTCGTGGTCGGCGCGGGCCGGCTCTCTTCCCTGGTCGCGGACCGGCCCGGCGAGGGGCCCGACGCTACCGCCCGCCCGCGGTGGCCCGACGGGTGGCCCGCGCGCGCCGGGCTCCCCGGTGGGGTGCGGAGATCCGTCGTGGAGTGCCCGTGCCCGAGGCGGCGCGGCCCGGGGTTCTCGACCGATTCCGTGGTGACAGGGTCGCCGGAGGCGGGCTTCGCCGGACTTGTACGGTCACTCCCCAATGGGCCGCACGGACAGGAGCATTCGTGGGGCCCGCGCTGGGCCCGGTCGGGGCCCCGCGTACCCGACGGCCGAGGCACCCGGCGGACGGTGCCGGGCGGACGGTGGTTCGGCACCCGCCGACGCGGCGGTGAGAGGGAGAACGACGATGCAGCGCAGCGGCGAACCACGGGTGACCGTGGTGGTGCCGACCCGCAACGAGGCGCGCAACCTCGAGATCGTGCTCCCCGCGATCGCCGCGGTGCGCCCGGCGGTGCACGAGATCATCGTCGTCGACGGGCACTCGGCCGACGACTCGATCGGTGCGGCGCGCCGCACCCTCCCGTGG
>JAEUJO010000276.1 GCA_016794615.1 Pseudonocardia sp.
GCCCGACGCCCGCACGGCGCCGAGCCGGGCGGCGGCCGCAGGCAGCGGGGCGACGATCTCGAACGCGGCGAGCGCGGTCAGGACCAGCACGGCCAGCGGGACGCTGGTCAGCGCGCCGTCGTGCACGGCGGCGACGCCGAGCACCAGCGTGCCCCACAGGGTCAGCCCCGCGATGAGGGCGACGGCGCAGGTGCCGAGTCCGAGTTGCGCGGCGTCGTGGCGGGCCACCCGGGTGAGCTCGGCGTCGGCCTCGGCGACCTTCGCCGTGGCCCGGTCCATCGCGCCGTAGGCCAGGAGGTCGGGGATCCCGTGCACGGTGTCGATCAGCGCGGTCGAGAGCTCGGCGCGGGCCGCCGTCGCCCGGTGGCCGGGCCCGCGGCCCGCCAGGGCGGCCGCCGTCGGGACACCGACCCCGGCCAGCAGCAACCCCGCGGCGAGCAGCGCGCCACCGGGCACGAGCAGCGCGGTGCTCAGCGCCACCACACCCACCCCGGTGAGCAGCGCCGCCGCGGGCGGGGCGAGCCCGCGCACGAGGAGGTCCTGCGTGGCGTCGGTGTCGCTGACGAGCCGGGTCACGAGATCACCGGAGCGGAACCGGCGCACCGGCTCGGTGTGCGCGAGCCGGGCGTAGACGCGGGCGCGGGCGTCGGCGAGCGTGCGCAGCGCGGCGTCGTGGGTGATCAGCCGCTCCAGGTAGCGGGTGACGCCCCGCAGCACGCCGAGCGCGCGGGTGGCCACGATCGCGATGCTGAGCAGGGCCAGCGGCGGCTGCGTCGCCGCCATGGCGATCAGCCACGCCGACACCGAGAGCAGCCCGACCCCCGCCGCCGTGGCCGCCGCGCCGGCGAGCACGCCGAGGGCGAACCGCCCGGCCCGGGGCCGCCCGAGGGCGAGCATCCGCAGCAGCGGGTCGCGGCCCCGGCCCCACGGCGGCAGGGTCGCGCTCCCGGTGACCGAGCCGGTCACCGGTGGACCCCCGACGGCACCACGACGCGACCCGCCTCCAGCCGGACGGCCTCGTCCGCGAGGTCCGCCCAGCCCGTGTCGTGGGCTACGACGATCCCCGTCGCGCCGTCCAGGAGCCGGGCGACCCCGGCGCGGACGGCCGCCGCGTTGTCCGGGTCGAGGTGCGCGGTGGGCTCGTCGAGCAGCACGAGCGTCGCGCCGTCGAGACGCCGCAGGAACGCCCGCGCGAGGGCGATCCGCTGGCGCTGGCCCGCCGACAGGCGGGTGCCGCGCTCACCGAGCCGCGTCGCGTACCCGTCCGGCAGCGCGGCCACGACGTCCGCGGCCTCGGCGAGCGCGACGGCCCGCTCGACGGCCGCGTCGTCGGCGTCGGGCACCCCGAGCCGGATGTTGTCGGCGACGCTGGCGTCGAACAGGTACGGCCGCTGCGGCAGCCAGGCGATCCGGCGCCGCCACTCCTGCACCGGCAGGTCCGCCAGATCCGTCCCGTTCACCGTGATCAGACCGCCGTCGGCGTCGGCGAAGCGCAGCAGCACCGAGAGCAGGGTGGTCTTGCCCGCCCCGCTCGTCCCGGTCAGCAGCAGCGTCCGTCCGGCGGGGACCACCAGGTCGACGCCGTCCAGCGCGGGCACGGTGCGCTCGGGATGGGTGAGGCGCACAGCCAGGCAGCACAGCTCCACCGGGCCGTCGGGCACGGCGGCGCCCGCGGTCCGGTCCGGGGGGACGCGGCCGGGCCGTTCGAGCACGGTGAAGACCTGCTCGGCCGCCGCCACCCCCTCCATGCTCGCGTGGAACCGCGCCCCGACCTCGCGCAGCGGCAGGTAGGCCTCCGGCGCGAGGATCAGCACGAGCAGCGCGGTCTCCAGGTCGAGCTGCCCGTAGAGCAGCCGGATCCCGATCTGCACGGCGACCAGCGCCACCGACAACGTCGCGAGCAGTTCGAGCACCAGGGCCGAGAGGAAGGCGATGCGCAGCGTGCGCATGGTCGCCGCGCGGTGCGCCTCGCTCGTCCGCCTGACGAGTGCGGCCTCCGCCCGGGCCCGCCGGAAGATCGCCAGCGTGGGCAGGCCCTCGACGGCGTCGAGGAAGTGCCCGCCGAGCCGGTTCAGCAGCCGCCACTGCGTGCGGGTGTGGTCCTGGGCCTGCCAGCCGACCAGCGCCATGAACACGGGGATCAGCGGCAGGGTCACCGCGATGATCAGCGCCGAGAGCCAGTCGGCGTCCAGCACGACGACGAGCACGGCGATCGGCACGAGCACCGCGAGCACCAGCTGCGGCAGGTAGCGCGCGACGTAGTCGTCGAGCGCGTCGAGCCCCCGCGTGGTCAGGGTCGCCAGCTCGCCGGGGTCGAGCGTCGCCGGGTCCGCTCCCGGGCCGGTCACGTGGGCCACCAGGCGGCGGCGCAGCTGCGACTTCACCGCCGCCGCGCTGCGCAGGGCCGCCGTCTCCGCGCCGTAGGCCAGCGCGGCGCGCGCCAGCGCGACCACTCCGACCAGCGCGACGACGCCGCCGACGTCGGTCCAGGTCCCGCCGGCGTCGAGAACGGGAGCCCGCGCCACCGCCCGGGCCACCAGCCACGCCTGCACCAGGATCAGCCCGGTGAGGGCGCCGCCGCAGGCGACCGTCACGACCAGGTGCACCCGCACGGCGCGCGTGGTGCGGACCAGCCGGGGGTCGAGCGGCTTCACATCTCTACCGTACGTAGAGATCCGTGCGGCGACACCGTGCGGTCATGTTCGCAGGACGACGAACTGCTCGCCCGCCTCGTTCTCCACCGCCACACCTGCCACCTGGTCCGGGGCGACGATCGCGGCCCCGTCGACCTCGGTGCCCTCGCGCTCGCCTCGGGCCGACGTGAGCCAGGTCGCGGCGACCTCGCGGCTCCCGTCGCGGGCCAGGACGATCACCCGGCAGCGTTGCCCGGCCTCGATGCCGCGGACGTTCGCGGACACCCGGACCCAGCCCGCGGCGGGGGAGACGACGGCCGCCATCGTCACCCCGGGCACACCGTCGCCGCGCAGGGTGATCGCGTTCGCGGCCGGGGCGACGGGTGCGGCCACGACGACCGGATCGGGGGCGCTGGCCCGACCGACGGCGATGCCGCCGCCGGCGAGCACGGCCACAGCGGCCGCGGCCGCGGCGATCCGCGGGACGAGCCGTCGACGTCGGTCGGCGGCGGCCTCGGCCCGGATCTGGCGCAGGGTGCGGTGCAGCACCAGGTCACCGTCCGGCGGCCCCTCCAGCAGGGCCTCCGGCGGCACCTCACCGAGCAGATCGGTCACAGCGGTCAGGTCCTCCAGGTCGCGCCGGCAGGCCGGGCACCTCGCCAGGTGCTCCTCGACGGCGCGCGTGCGCTGCGGGTCGAGGAGCCCGAGCGCCAGTGCGCCGAGCTCGCCGGGGTCGTGCTCCTGCGGTCCGCCGAACGAGGAGCTGGGGTGCGGGGAGCCGGGGTCGCCGGAGGCGTGCGGACCGTCCTGGGGAGGCCTGCCGGGCGGAACGGCCGGACCGTTCATGCCGTCACACCTCCCTCGTTCACCACGTTCACGTTGAGCACTCCGTCCCGGTTCAACGAACGGCGCAACGCCCGCAAGGCGTAGTAGGTGCGCGACTTGACGGTGCCGGTCGGGATGCCCAGCACCGACGCGGTCTCACCCAGGCTGCGGCCCTGGAAGTACAGCTGGTCGAGCACGCCGCGGTGGTCCTCGGACAGGTCCTCCAGCGCCTCGAGCACGGTCACGGACGCGACGACGCGGTCGGCGTGGTCGCGTTCGACCGCCGGTGTCGCATCCGACTCCGCGACCTCCGCCGGCCGCGCCGCGCGGGCCCGGTGGCGGTCCGTCACCAGGTTGCGGATCACGGTCAGCAGCCAGCCGCGGATCGACCCCTTGCCGTTGGTGAGCACCTCCGGGTGCCGCCACGCGCGGATCAGCGCCTCCTGGACGACGTCCTCGGCGGCCGTGCGGTCACCCAGGAGGCGGGTCGCGTAGGCGAGCATCGCCCGCCCGTGCTCGCGGTACACCGCCTGGATCAGCGCCTCGTCACTGTCACGTGCCCGATCGGCGCGTCCGGTCTTCGCCATGCATACCCCATCCGTGGACCCCCCACGTTGCCCCGAGGTGCGCGCGAAGACTACTAGGCCGTGTCCCGTGGATCATCGACCGCGGTCTCCGCGGTGACCGGAGGCGTGCGGCTCGGCGATCGGGCAGGCAGGTACGAGCGCCGCCCCCCGCCGTGCCGGCCACC
>JAEUJO010000284.1 GCA_016794615.1 Pseudonocardia sp.
GGCCGGAGAGCCGCTCGGCCTGGTCGATCGCCTCGGCGAACGCGGCGGCGAGGCTGTCGAGGATGCACCGGACGATCTCGGGCGGGCTCTGCGGTACTCCCTTCCCCGTGTCGCGGCAGGCCTGGGCGATACGCCCCGGCATGTCGCCCGGCGGGAGGAAGACCGGATCGGTCGGGTCGACCCGCGGACCGGGCGGCAGGCTCGCCGCCGCACCGAGGAGACCCTGCAGGTCGAGCCCGGTGCCGCGCAGGTTCCACCACCGGATCGACTCCGACAGGAGCCACAGCCCCATGACGTTGCGCAGGTAGCGGATGGTGCCGTCCACGCCGCGCTCGTTGGTGAAGTTGGCCCTCCTGCTGTCGTCGGTCAGCACCGGCGCGTCCAGCTCGACGCCGACGAGCGCCCACGTCCCGCAGGAGACATAGCCGAAGCGCGGGCCCGTGGCGGGCACGCCGACGACCGCGGAGGCGGTGTCGTGGGAGCCGACCGTGGTGAGAAGCGGCTCCTGGTCGGTCCCCAGCTCCTCGCGCACGACCGGCGACAACGGCGCCAGGACCTGCCCGGCGGGGATGATCTCGGGCAGCAACCCGGCCGGTAGGCCCAGCGCCTCGACCAGCTCCGGGGCCCAGCGGCCGGTGCAGGCGTCGACGAGGCCGGTGGTGGAGGCGATCGTCTCCTCGGCGGCCTCCCGCCCCGTGAGCCAGTAGCCGAGCAGGTCCGGGATCAGCAGGAGGCGGCGCGCGTGCTGCAGGTCGGGTTCGGCCGCCAGCTGGTAGACGGTGTTGATCGAAATGACCTGCAGGCCGTTGACGGCGTAGAGCCGGGCCGGCTCGATCTGCCGGTGCACCTTCTCGATCGTCGCCTCGGTGCGCGCGTCGCGGTAGGAGTGCGGGTTGCCACGCAGCCCGCCGTTCGCGTCGAGCAGGCCGTAGTCGACGCCCCACGTGTCGATGGCGAGACCGGCCAGCGCGTCGGTCTGCCGCACGGCCCCGCGCAGGCCGTCGACGATGTCCTGGTAGAGACCGAGCACGTCCCAGTAGATGCCGTCGGGCAGCCGGATCGGGCCGTTGCGGAAGCGGTTGACCTGAGTCAGCTCGAGGGTGTCCGGTCCGACGCGGCCGAGCATGACCCGGCCGCTGGACGCCCCGAGGTCGACCGCCGCGAGCGCGATCGCGGCGGTCATCGGAGGAACGCCGCCGCGACACCGGAGTCGACCGGGATGTGCAGTCCGGTGGTCTGCGAGAGGTCGCCGCCGGTCAGGGCGAACACGGCGGCGGCGACGTGTTCGGGCAGGACCTCCTTGCCGAGCAGGGTGCGCTTGGCGTAGTAGGCGCCGAGGTCCTCCTCCTTGACCCCGTAGGTCTCGGCGCGCTTGGCGCCCCAGCCGCCTGCGAAGATGCCCGAGCCGCGCACGACGCCGTCGGGGTTGATGCCGTTGACCCGGATCCCGTGGCCGCCGAGCTCGGCGGCCAGCAGCCGGACCTGGTGGGCCTGGTCGGCCTTGACCGCGGAGTAGGCGATGTTGTTCGGGCCGGCGAAGACCGAGTTCTTCGACGAGATGTAGACGATGTCCCCGCCCAGCTCCTGGGCGATCATCACCCGCGCCGCCTCGCGGGAGACCAGGAACGAGCCCTTGGCCATGACGTCGTGCTGCAGGTCCCAGTCCTTGACGGTGGTCTCGAGAAGCGGCCTGGACAGCGACAGCCCGGCGTTGTTGACCACCAGGTCCACCCCGCCGAAGGCGAGCACGCCCTGCGCGAGCGCCTGCTGCACGGCGGCCTCGTCGGACACGTCGACCTCGACCGCGACCGCCACGTCCGGGCCGCCCAGCTCGTCGGCCACCCGCTCGGCGTCGTCGAGGTTCAGGTCGGCGACCACGACACAGCCACCCTCGGCCGCGACCCGCGCCGCGATGGCCTTGCCGATGCCCGAACCGGCGCCGGTGACCAGCGCGATCCGGGTGGCCAGCGGTTTGGGCTCGGGCATCCGCGCGAGCTTGGCCTCCTCGAGGGCCCAGTACTCGATGCGGAACTTCTCGGCCTCGCTGATCGGCGCGTAGGTCGACACCGACTCGGCCCCGCGCATCACGTTGATCGCGTTGACGTAGAACTCCCCGGCGACCCGGGCGGTCTGCTTGTTCGCCCCGAAGGAGAACATGCCGACCCCGGGCACCAGTACGATCGCCGGGTCGGCCCCGCGCATCGCCGGGGAGTCCGCGGTGGCGTTGCGGTTGTAGTAGCCCTGGTAGTCGGCCCGGTACGCCTCGTGCAACTGCGGGAGCCGGGCGAGGAGCTCCGCCACCGACGCCGTCGCGGGCAGGTCCACGACCAGCGGCTTGACCTTGGTGCGCAGGAAGTGGTCCGGGCACGAGGTGCCCAGCTCGGCCAGCGGGGCGAGCTTGTCCCGGGACAGGAACTCCAGCACCACGTCCGAGTCGGTGAAGTGACCCACCTGGGGCCGGTCCGCGGAGGCGATCCCGCGGATCGTGGGGAAGATCGCCGCGGCCTTCGCGCGACGCTCCGCCTCCGGCAGCGGCTCACGGCCGGGCACGACGGCGCCGAACGGCTCGGTACTGCCGCGGTCGGCGAGGAACGCCTCCGCCGTGCGGATGATCTCCAGCGAGTGCGCCTCGGCCTGTTCGGAGCTCTCGCCCCAGGCGGTGATGCCGTGCCCGCCGAGGATGACCCCGATGGCCTGGGGGTTGGCCTGCTTGATCGCCGCGATGTCCAGGCCCAGCTGGAACCCCGGGCGCCGCCACGGCACCCAGACGACCCGGTCGCCGAAGCACTCCTCGGTGAGCTTCTCCCCGTCCACCGCCGTCGCCAGGGCGATCCCCGAGTCGGGGTGCAGGTGATCCACGTGCGGGGCGTCGACCAGGCCGTGCATCGCGGTGTCGATCGACGGCGCGGCACCGCCCTTGCCGTGCAGGCAGAAGTCGAACGCGGCGACCATCTCGTCCTCGCGCTCCACGCCGGGATAGACCTCGACCAGGCTGCGCAGCCGGTCCAGCCGCAGCAGCGCCAGGTTCGCGGGCGTCAGCGTGCCCAGGTCGCCCCCGGAGCCCTTGACCCACATCAGCTCCACCGGATCCCCGGTGACGGGGTCGGTCGCACTGCCCTTCGCGGAGGTGTTCCCGCCGGCGTAGTTGGTGTTGCGGGGGTCGGCGCCGAGCCGGTTGCTGCGGGCGACGAGATCCCGCACGGCCTCGTTCTCGGTCATGACGTCCTCTCGTGGTTCTGGCGTTGTCAGGGAAGCCACCTTCATGGCGCCAGGCGTCAGGAAGACGGCCTTCCTGACACGAGGCGGCCGGGCGAGCGGCGGGACCAGGGGTGGGTGGGCTGGGGGAACGCCGGGGGGGGACCGGGTCAGGAGCTCCAGGAGGCCTGGGTCCCCCCGACCCGCTCGGCGGCGATGCGCTGCGGGTAGCCGGACGCGGCGTAGGCCGCGATCGGGTCGCGCGGCAGGCCGCGGGCCTCGCGACGGTCGGCGAGCACCCCGCGGACGTCGGTGTCGTAGGCGTCCATCAGGACGGCGTGCGCGCCGAGCACGTCACCCGCCTGTGCCGCGGCGGCCAGCGCGTCGCGGTCGATCAGCAGCGCCTTCGCGAGCGCCTGCTCGACGTTGAGCACCGAACGGATCTGGCCGGGGATCTTCTCCTCGATGTTGTGGCACTGGTCGAGCATGAAATTGATCGCCCAACCGTTCTGCGCAGACGACGGCGTGTGCCCGCCGGTCTCCACGATCTCGTTCAGGATGCGGAACAGCTGGAACGGGTCCGCGGAGCCGACCACCAGGTCGTCGTCGGCGTAGTAGCGGGAGTTGAAGTCGAACGCGCCCAGCCTCCCGACCCGCTGCAGCTGCATGACGATGAACTCGATGTTGGTTCCCGGCGCGTGGTGGCCGGTGTCGAGCACGACCTGCGCGCGCTCCCCCAGCGCCGTGCAGTGCAGCAGCGAGGTGCCCCAGTCCGGGATGTCCATCGCATAGAAGTAGGGCTCGAAGAACTTGTACTCCAGCAGCAGCCGCTGGTCGTCGTCCAGCGCCGCGTAGATCTGCGCGAGCGAGTCCGCCAGCCGATCCTGGCGCCCGCGCAGCACATCCTGCCCCGCGTAGTTGGTGCCGTCCGGCAGCCAGATCTTGAGGTCCCGCGACCCGGTCTCCCGCATGATCGCGATGCAGTCCAGGTGATGCGCGATCGCCTTGGCGCGGATCCGCTCGTCGACGTTGGTCAGCGAGCCGAGCTTGTAGTCCTCGTCCTGGAACAGGTTCGAGTTGATCGCTCCGATGCGCACCCCCAGCTCCTTGGCGTGGGTGGCCAGCGCGCCGAAGTCGTCCACCTTGTCCCACGGGATGTGCAGCGACACCCGCGGTGCCAGCCCGGTCACCGCGTGCACCTGAGCCGCGTCGGAGATCTTCTCGAAGGGGGTGCGGGGCACGCCGGGGGTGGAGAACACCGTGAACCGGGTGCCGGAGTTGCCGTATGCCCAGCTCGGGACCTCGATCGTGAAGTCGTCCAGGCCGGCGAGGGCGGTCTCGGGTGCGAGCGTCATGGGAGGGACCTCCTTCAACGGGAGCCGCCGTACCGGCGGGTGGTCAGGCCGTTCAGCAGAGCGGCGAAGATCAGGACGGCGCCGAGGGCGAGCAACTGGTACTGCGACCCCTCGTTGCCGACGAAGGCGAGCAGGATCCCGGCGTTGAGCCAGACGATCAGCAGCGTCGCGAGCACGACGCCGGCGACGCGGCCGATTCCGCCGGTGATCGCGACCCCGCCGAGCACGGCGATCGTGATCGCGGGCAGGGCCATGCCGTTGCCCGAGACGCCGGCGTCGGGGCGGGCGGAGGCGAACTGCGCCACGGTCACCACCGCGACCAGGCCGGAGATCAAGCCCGCGTAGAGGTAGGCCTTGAAGCGGGTGCCGCGCACCGGGATCCCGGCCCAGCGCCCGGCGACGTCGTTCGTGCCGACCGCGTAGAGGCGCCTGCCGTAGGTGGTGCGCGCGAGCAGCAGCCACACGACCAGGACGGTCGGCAGCAGGAAGGTGAACAGGCCCAGCGGGACGTCCGGGACGTACTGGCCGAACAGCGGAAGCTGCACCGACCGCGTGATCGAGAACAGGTTCTGGATCGGCGGCGTGCTGATCGGGCTCTGGTTGTTGATGACGATGGCCAGGGACTTGAAGCCGTAGAACGTCGCGAGCGTCGCGATCAGCGCGGGGAACCCGAGGTAGGCGACGAGGAAACCGTTGAGGGCCCCGCACAGCGCGCCGAAGGCCGCGGTCAGCAGGATCGCCGGCAGCAGGGGCCAGCCCCACTCGCCGTAGGCGAAGCCGAAGACCATGCCGGCCAGCGAGACGATCGCGCCGACGGAGAGGTCGATGCCGCCCCGGCCGGAGAGGATCACCAGCAGCTCGGCGAGGCCGAGCATCGCGAGCGGCACCGCGGTGATCAGCGCCGAGGACATGTAGTCGAAGTCGTACGCCGCGGTGAGGTAGCCGCCCGCGTCCAGGACGAAGAACCAGACGACCACGACGACGATCAGCACGGCCAGCAGCGCGATGCGCTGGGTGAGCAGGGCCCGCACGATGCGCGAGCCGGTGCTCTCGCCGGGCCCGCCGTTCTCCGCCCGCGCCGCGGCCGCGGGCGGGGTGGCGGTGGGTGCGGTCATGACGGCCTCCTCGCGCGCCCGGTCAGAGTCCCGAGAGACCGCCGGACGCGGCCGGCCGCGCGACCCGGTCCCGCAGAACCCTGACGCAGCAGGTCCGTGCCCACCGCGATGATGATGAAGATCCCGACGAACAGGTCCGCCAGCTGCGACTTCCAGCCGAGCTGCGTGACCCCGGAGGTCACCGACTGCACCAGCAGCGCGCCGAGGAACGTGCCGAGCACCGAGCCGCGGCCACCCATGATCGACGTGCCGCCGATGACGACCGCGGCGATGACCGCGAGCTCCTTGCCGCTGCCGACCGACTGGTCCAGCGTCGAGGTGCCCTGCGCGATGACGAAGCACGATGCGAGCCCGACCAGCAGGCCGGTGACGAGGTAGGCCAGCAACTGGCGGCGTTGCACCCGCACCCCGGCCAGGCGCGCGGCGTGGGCGTCCCCGCCGACGGCGTAGAAGTGCCGGCCACCGGCGGTGTGCCGCAGGTACCACCAGGCGACCCCGGTGACGACGGCGGTGATCAGGAAGGCGTTCGGGACGCCCAGGGTCTGGCCCGCCGCCCCGCGGCCGAAGAACTCGAAGGTCTGCGGGATCCCGTTGACCGTGCTCGAGTCGAAGATCTGCAGGCCGAGGAACAGGAACAGGTTCGCCGTGCCGAAGGTGATGATGATCGCGTGCACCCGGCCGTAGGCGATGAGTACGCCGTTGAGCAGGCCGAGGACGCCGCCGACGGCGACGGACAGCAGCACCGCCGGCGCCAGCGACACCTCGGCGACCAGCGCCTTCGCGGTGATCACCGAGCACACCATGATCGCGCCGCCGACGGAGACGTCGATCCCGCCGGTGATGATGATGATCGTCATGCCGACCCCGATGAGGGCGATCGGCGCGGTGGCCACCAGCAGCGGCCGGACCGAGCCCGCGGTCAGGAAGGCCGGGGTGGCCAGCGCGAGGCCGACCCAGATGACGGCGATGACGCCGATCAGCACCAGCTCCTGGCCGGTGACCGGGGACGGCAGGATCCGGTTGCGTCCCTTCGGCGGCGCGGCGGGTGACACCGGCGGCTCGGTGAGCGTGGCGGTCATCGGGCGTCCCCGCTTCCGTCGGTCGACGCCGCGTCGGCGGTGTCACTCACGTCCTTCCGCTCCTCCGTGTCGGTGTGCTCGGCTCCGGCCGCGGCGGCGAGGACGTCGACCTGGGTCGCGTTCGGCCCGAACTCGACGGTCGTGGTGCCGCCGCGCACCACCTGCAGCCGGTCGGAGATCCGCAGTGCCTCCGGCAGGTCCGAGGTCACCACCAGCACGGCGGTGCCGTTCTCGGCCAGCTCGGTGATGATCCGGTGGATCTCCTCCTTGGCACCGACGTCGACGCCCTGGGTGGGCTCGGCCAGCACCAGCACCTCGGGCCGTTCGACGAGCTGGCGGGCCAGGACGACCTTCTGGGCGTTGCCGCCGGACATCGCGCTGATCGGCTGGCGCTCGTGCGGGGTCCGCACAGCAAGGCGCTTGATCATGTCGGTGGCGACCGTCTTCTCCCGGGCCCGGTCCACCAGCGTCCCGAAGCGGGACAGCAGCGTGAGGTGCCCGGCCGAGATGTTGAAGGCGATCGACTGGAAGCCGAACATGCCCTCGAGCTTGCGGTTGGCCGGCAACAGGGCGATGCCGAGCCGCTGCGCCTCCTCCGGCGAGCGTGGGGCGATGCGCTTGTCGTTCAGCCGCATCTCCCCGCTGGTGGCACGGTCGATGCCGTAGACGCAGGCGGCGATCTCCGAGACGCCGGATCCGACCAGGCCGTAGAGCCCGACGATCTCCCCGCGGCGGACCGCGACGTTCACGTCGTGGAACTTCCCCGTGCGACCCAGCCCCGCGAGGACGAGCGCGGGCGGGCCGTCCGGGACCTCGCGGAGCGGCCGATCGTCGGACAGGATGCCGCCGACCATGAGCTCGGCGACCTTGCGCACCGAGAGGTCGCCGATCGGGTAGGTGCCGATCGTCTGCCCGTCACGCATCACCGTGACCTCGTCGGCGATCCGGAACAGCTCGTCGAGCCGGTGCGAGATGTAGATGACGGCCACGCCGGAGGTGGTGAGGCGGCGGACGACGTCGAACAGCACGTCGATCTCGGCGTCGGTCAGGATCGCCGAGGGCTCGTCCAGGATGAGCACGGTCGCCTCGCCCGCCAGCGCCTTCGCGATCGACACCTGCTGCTGCTCCGCGATGGAGAGCGTGCCGACCGGGGCCGTCGCGTAGCGCGCCGGGAGACCCAGCAGCTCGAGCAGCGCCACGACCTTGGCGTTCTGCTCGGCCCAGGCGATCCGGCCGCCGCGGCGGATCTCGCGGCCGGTGAAGATGTTCTCCGAGACCGTGAGCTCGGCGAACAGCTGCGGCTCCTGGTACACGGTCGCGATGCCGAGCGCCATGGCCTCGCCCGTCGATGCGATCGTGGTCGGCCGGCCCTCGAACTCGATCGCGCCGGTGTCCGCGGCCTCCACGCCGGAGATGATTTTGATCATCGTGGACTTCCCGGCGCCGTTCTCGCCGACGAGGGCGTGCACCCGGCCGGCCTGGATCGTGATGTCCGCGTTGCGGATGGCCCGGACGGCCCCGAAGCGCTTCGAGATCCCGGTGAGCTGCAGGCGCGGAGCGGTCTCGGCGGGTGGCGCCGCCGCGTCCGGCGCCCGGGAGGGCTGGTCGACTGTCATGGTCCTCGGACTCCGTTGTCGGTGTGCGGGGCCCCGGCGGGTCGCGTCCGCCGGGGCAGCACCGCGGGATCAGTAGTTGAACTTGTCGACGTTGTCCTTCGTGATCGCCAACGGCGGGCCCAGGAGCAGTGTCTTGGTGCCGGCGTCGTAGGCGACGGCCGACAGATCCGGGCTGACGTCGTTGGTGGCGGCGAACGGCTTGCCCTCGGCGAGCTGGGCGCCGGTCCACGCGGTCAGGTAGCCGAGGTTCTCGACGTCCCACAGGATCGCCGCCGTCGACGAGCCGTTGTCCAGGTAGGGCTTCATCGACTGCGGGGTGCCCAGGCCGACGGTGAAGACCTTGCCGACCTTGTTCGCGTCCTGCACCGCCTGCGCGACGCCCGGGGCGGACGAGGTGCACTCGCCGACGAGGCCGGTCAGGTCCGGGTGGGCGTTCATCAGGTCGGTGGCCATCTGGGTCGCCTTGGCCTGGTCCTCACCGGCGTAGACGACGTCGACGATCTGGGCGTTCGGGTACTTCGACGCCGTGTAGGACTTCTGGACCGCGATCCAGGAGTTCAGGTTCTCGGCCGTCTGCCCGCAGGAGACGATCGCGTACTTGCCGCTGCCGCCCATCGCCGTGAGCAGCGAGTCGGTGAGGGCCTGTCCGATGCCGTCCGCGGTGGCCTGGTTGACGAACGCCTCGCGGACGGAGTTGGGGGCGTCGGTGTCGGCGGTGGCGACGTGGATGCCGGCGGCCTTGGCCTGCTGCAGCAGCGGGGCCATCGAGTCGGGGTCGTTCGGCGCCACGATCAGCGTGTCGACCTTCTGCTGGATGTAGGACCGGACGATGTCGGCCTGCGCCGCCGCGTCGGCCTGGGTCGGCCCCTGGTAGAGCCACTCCACGTTGCCCAGCGCGGCCGCGGCCTTCTCACCGCCCGCGTTCATCGCCTCGAAGTAGGGCACACCCTGCAGCTTCGGCACGAACGCGACCTTGTAGGTCGTCGCCGAGGTCGAGGCGCCCGCGCCGCCGGCTGCGGCGCCCGTGTCGGCCTCGTTCTTCTTGGTGCAGCCCGTGAGGGCGATCGCCGCCGCCGCGCCGAGGGCGACGAGGGCGGACAGTTTCCGGGCAGGGCGCATCGGGACTCCTTTGTCGGGGCTGTGATGGAGCGGTGAGGGGATGGAGCGGTGAGGGGATGGAGCGGTGAGGGGGTGGAGCGGTGAGGAACTGCGGGTGGAACGGTCAGCCGCGGTGCGGTGTCAACGGGACGACGTCGGCGGTGCGATGGCGGAACGGCGCGGTGTGCACCGCGACCCCCCGCTCCTGCCAGTCGGCCACGAACGCCGCGGGCGCCTCGTCGTCGGTCCAGAGCCCGGTGACCCGGTCCGCCGCGGCGAACGGGTGCAGGCCGAACCCGGCGATCTTCGTCGAGTCGAACAGGCCGTGCACCTCGTCGCAGGCGGCGGCCATGACGTGCTTGGTCTGGGCCTCCTCGGCCGAGACGTCCATCAGCCCGTGTGCGGCCGAGAGGCCGACGAGGCCGAAGAACCCCCTCGCGATCCGGCCGCGGCTGGACAGGACGTCCCCGATCGGGCCGACCAACGACCCGGCCGACCGGCGCAGCACCCCGCCGAGCACCAGCACCCGCGCCGACGACTGCTCCATGAGCAGCGTCGCGAGCCGCAGGCCGTTGGTGACGACGACCAGGCCGCGCCGCTCCACGAGTTCCTGCGCCAGGTAGAAGGCGGTGGTCGAGGAGTCGATCGCGATCACGTCACCGTCGCGCACCGCCGCGGCGGCGGCCCTCGCGATGGCCTGCTTGCGATCGCGGGAGTCGGTGAACCGCGCCTCGAACGACCCCTCGTCGCTCGCTCCGAGGCTCACCGCGCCGCCGCGCACCCGGCGCAGCAGCGACCGGCGCTCCAGCGCATCGAGGTCCTTGCGGACGGTCACGGACGACACGCCGAACCGGGCGGAGAGATCGCTGACCGCCACCCGTCCGGTGGCGCGCAGGGCGGACAGGATGACCTGCTCCCGGGAGAACTCGTCCAGCGAGGCCATCTGCTCACCCCGTCACCGGTGTCGATGTGAGGTGGTCCACGTCACCTCGATGCCGAGAAAAGTAACCAGCGCGTAGGTGCACGTCAAGAAAACTGCGTTAAACGAAAGCTCTTTCCTTTCGTTTGAAAGGTCGCACCTTTCCCGTCCCCGTTATCGCCGGAACGATGTATCAGCGCGGCATGTGCGACGCTCTACCTCACGGACCGACGTCTGCGTCGGCCGTCATCGGAGGAGAGCTCGACGCGCAATGGCCCCGCACTCTCCGGACCCGCTCGGCCTGCTGCTCGCGGCGACCATCGCCACGATCGTCGTGAGCTCGGCGCTGTCCCTGCTGGTGTCGTGGCGTCACCACCGCGCTGTCGGCCGCTCGGTGCGCAGCAGGGCGACGCCCGTGCCGGTCGCACCCGTCCCGGTCGGCGGGCGGGTCGCGGTGGAGCACCGTGTCCGCCCGGCACCGGTGGTGGTGCTCGGGATGGCGGACCGCTGCGCCGCGGGGAGCCCGGCGAACGACCTGTGGCGACGCGCCCGCCGGCACCGGCACGCCACCGTCGCCGCCTACGTCGCCGCGGGACTCGCCTGCGGCCTGGTCGACGGAGCCGTATGGCTCGCGGCGGGACGTGTGGAGATCGGGGCGCGCAACGTGCTCGGCCTGGCTGTGCTGTTCGCCTGGCCGCTCCTCCCGACCCTGCTCGCGGTGCTCGCGGCACCCCGCTCGACCTGCGTGTGGGCCTGGGTCGGCTACGGCGTTCTGGTACCCCTCTCGACGATCGGCACCGGGATCGCGCCGTCGGTGACGGCCACGCTCGTCGGGCTCGTCGTCGTGCCTCCCGCGGTCGTGCTCCTCGCGCTGAGCGGTCGGGACGTCCGGGCGGTCGGCCCGTTCCTCGCCGTCCCGGTCCTGGTCACAGCGACGGGGTTGCTCCTGTACCCGTCGGCCGCGCAGTGGGCGGTGCGGTTCGGCACCTCGCCCGACGTGGGCGCGGCGCTCGCGGTGCTCGCCACCGGAGCGCTCGGCGTCGCCTTCACCGCGCACCTCGTGCGGACCGCCCGGCAGTACGCCCGCAAGCGCGTGGGCGACCAGACGGTGACCATCTCCCACTGGTGGCTCCTCGCGACCGTGTGGCACTCGGTCGTGCTGATCCCGTCGGGGATCGGTCCGGCGCTCGCGATCTGGACGGCCCACCTCACGTTCCGGCTCGTGTTGTCCGCCGCGATGCGCCTGCGCCCCCGCCCGACCGACCTGCCCCGCCGGCTGCTGCTCCTGCGCGCACACGGCTCCCCGCAGTACAGCGACACCCTGCTCTGCCGGCTCGGCGCGTACTGGCGTTACGTCGGCACCATCGCGATGATCACGAGGACGGACCGCGCGGCCGCCCCGCTCGAGCCGCACGAGTTCCTCGACCTGCTCGACGGCAGGCCGGCCCGCCCGATCGTCCGCACCGCCGGGGAGCTGCGCACGCGGGTCGACGACCTCGACGGGGACCCGGACCCCGACGGCCGGTACCGCGTCGGCGAGCTGTTCTGCCCCGACGACATGTGGCGCCCGGCGCTGCAGCAACTTCTGCGGCGCAGCGACTGCGTCCTGCTGGACCTCCGCGGCTTCACCCGCAGACAGGAAACGGTCACCGCCGAGATCACCCAGCTCGCACAGCAGGTGCCGCTGGGCCGGATCCTGGTGCTCGTCGACGACGACACCGACCAGTACTTCCTCCGCGCCACCGTCGACCGGGCCCACAGCGGGTCGGGCGGGTCGCTGCGGCTGATGCGGTCGCCCGGCGGACATGTCGACATCACGGCGGTGGTGGAGCAGCTCGCCGCAGCGAGCACGCGGACGGCCTGACCCTCAGCGGGGGGCTGTGGTGGTCTGC
>JAEUJO010000013.1 GCA_016794615.1 Pseudonocardia sp.
CCGGCGAGATCCCCGGTCTCGGCCCTGTCCCCGCCTCCCACGCCCGCACCGTCGTTGCCGAGCAACGCCGCGCGGAGTGGCGCTTCGCCGTCACCGACGCCACCGGCCGCCTGCTGTTCGCCGGTGCCACCCGCCGGCGCCCGACCGGGCTCGCCACTACCGGGCCACGCGGCGGGATCGTGGAGCTGCACATTCCGGCCGCCCTCCTCGCCGAGCGGACACGCGTTGCCCGGGCCGCGGAACCGACCGTCGAGCGATGGACCGCCGTGCTCGCCGACATCGGCCGCCAGTACGACGAACGCGCCCGCTGCGACCTCGACGCCCACCCCGACGACCGGCTACCCCGCACCGCGCTTCGCCGCCACACCCAGATCCGCGACCGCACCTGCGTCGGCCCCCGGCTGCCGCCTGCGCCCCGCCCGCTGCGACCAGGACCACACCGTCGAGTACCGGTGCGGGGGCGAGACCGTCGCCGCCGACCTGGGCCCGCTGTGCCGCCACGACCACACCCTCAAGGGGCAGGCGGGCTGGATCCTGCATCAGCCGGCCCCCGGCACGTTCGTCTGGATGAGCCCGCTCGGCGGCCGGTACGAGGTCCAGCCCGAACCCGTTCTCCCGCCGCTCCCGGACACCTGTCCCGGGCCGGACGATCCCCGGCATGACGAGGCTGCGCTTCCAGGGCCGGGCGCGCTGATCATGTACGGACCGGACCCGCCGTCGTCACCCCGAGCCCGCGAAGTCGAACCTGTCGATCTCGACGCGCCGCCGCCCTTCTGAGCGGGGTGCCGCACGACGGTCGGTTTCGTGATCACACCACCGCGGTCTCCCCCCAGATGTCCTCCAGGTACCGGTTGCTCGCCCGCAGGCCCGCGAGCCACGCCTCGCCGTCGGCCTCGCCGGCTCCGGTCTTGGCCCGGAACGCCGCGATCAGCGCCGCTCGCACGCCGGGCGCCATCGTCGAGGCGTTGCCGCACACGAACACCACCGCGTCGTGCTGCATGGCCGCCCACACCTGGTCGGCCGACGCCTCGAGGGCGTGCTGGACGTAGCGGTGCGGGTAGCCGGTGATCCGGGAGCAGGCCGTGATCAGCGTCGCGACCCCGTCCGCCTCGTAGGCCTTCAGCTCGTCGGCGTAGAGCAGGTCGTCGTCCCGGTCGCGGCAGCCGAGGAACAGCAGCGACGTCGCGATCGGCACGCCCCGCGCCCGCAGCGACTCCCGTTCCTGCAGGAACCCGCGGAACGGCGCCATCCCGGTCCCCGCACCCACCATGATCATCGGGACGTGCGGGTTCTCCGGCGGCCGGAAGGCGATGCTGGGCTGCCGGACGAAGGCGAACACGGTGCCGCCCTCGGGCACGTCGCGCAGGTGCCCGGAGCACACGCCGCGGTACGTCGAGCCGTCCCCGGAGCGCGCGGGTCCCTCGAGCACGCCGACCGTCAGCGCGACGTCCGAGCTCGCCGCCGGCGACGAGGAGATCGAGTAGAACCGCGGACGCAGCGGCGGCAGGAGGTCGAGGAACTCCGCGAACGGCAGGTCGCACTCGGGGTGGGCCTCGAGCAGGTCGAGCAGCGTGACCCGGGGAACCGCGACCTGCTCCCGGTACCGGGCCCGCGACTCGTCGTCCGTCCCGGCCAGGCCGGCGAGCTCGTCACGCGCGCGGCCCTCGGGCAGGTGGGCCGCCATCGCGGCCAGGCCGGCGCGGCTCGCCACGTCCTGCAGCTCGACGCAGCCGGCGAGGATTCCCAGCAACGGGTAGGGCTCGCCGAGGGGCAGGTGGGTCGGGGCGGCGCCGGACGCGGTGAGCGTGACGTACTGGCCTGCATCCAGGCCGAAGCGGGCGATCGTCCGGTTGACCAGGGAGATGTCGTTGCGCGGCAGCACCCCGAGGTGGTCGCCCGCGGCGTAGGATATGCCGGGCGGCAGCGCGATCTCCAGGTGCCGCACCGAGCGTCCGCCCGGGGTACCCGCACGCGCCGTGAGCTCGCGGTTGACCCGCAGTGTCGCTGCCTGACCGCGGTAGGACTGCAGGATCGGGCTCGCCGTGCGGCGCTGCTCGAAGGTCGCCGCCAGCCGCGGACCGCCCCCAGCCGTCGCCGTCGCCCCGGCGTCGAGGCCCAGGGCCGAGCCCAGGGCGTCCCACAGCCCGGCGTACCAGGCCTCGAACTGGGCGTCGAAGTCGCCGCGGGCGTCACCCTCACCCCGCGGGTACACGCGCGTGCCGCCGCGGGCCGCCAGCGCGTCGTCGACCCGGGTCGGTACCGCCTGGTAGGTCGCCGCCCAGTCTCGGTTGCCGCAGCCGAAGACGGTGTAGCGGACCCCGGCCAGCGACGTCGCGGGATCGTCGGCCCACGTGCAGAACGTCGCCGCGTTGTCCGGCGGCCGGCCGTTGTAGGAGGAGGTGACGACCACGACGGCGCCCTCGGCCGGCATCTCCCCGACCGCCGAGTCGAGCCCGGCGGTGCGTGCGGTGTAGCCCCGGTCCGTCGCCTCGCGCGCGATCCGCGAGGCGATGTCCTCGGAGCCGCCGAGGTTCGAGCCGAAGAGCACCAGCAGCGGCGTGCCGTGCCGGTCGGCCGGCACGACGGCCAGCGCCGGGGTCTGCGGCGTGGCGGCGGTGGCGCCCGGCCGGGGCGTCGCTCCCCAGGTCCGTCCCGAGCGGGGACGGACGGTGATCGTCAGCCCCCGGGGTTTGATGGTCAGCGACTCCTTGATCTTGAGCTGGTAGTTCGCGTGGTCGACGAACTCGAACCGCTGCAGGAGCATGCCGAGCACCAGCGTCGCCTCCTGCAGCGCGAACTGGCGCCCGATGCACGCCCGCTGCCCCGACCCGAACGGCTTGTACGCGTTGGGCGGCAGGGCGTCGCGGCGCTGCGGCTCGAAGTGGTCCGGGTTGAACTCCTCGGCGTCCGCGC
>JAEUJO010000019.1 GCA_016794615.1 Pseudonocardia sp.
CCTGCTGCTGCCGGTACGTTGGGGCTCATGGCCGACTCGGGGCTGACCAAACGCGGCGTCGGCCGCGGGGAGCAACGCAACAAGGTCACGTCGCTGGAGGATGCGCTCGCCCTCGTCCACAGCGGGGACACCATCTGCACCTCGGGTTTCGTCGGTATCGGCGTTCCCGAGGCGCTGCTCTCCGGTCTGGAGCACCGGTTTCTCGAGACCGCCGAACCCCGCGACCTCACCCTCGTCTTCGCCGCAGGGCAGGGGGACGGCAAGGGGCAGGGCCTGGATCGGCTCGGCCGTGAGGGTCTGCTGCGGCGCGTGGTCGGCGGGCACTGGGGGCTGATCCCGAGCGTCGGCAAGCTCGCTCTGGAGAACAAGGTCGAGGCCTACAACCTCCCGCAGGGCTGCATCTCGCACCTCTACCGCGACATCGCCGCGGGCAAACCCGGCCTGCTCAGCCGGGTCGGGCTCGGCACCTTCGTCGACCCGCGCCAGGGCGGCGGCAAGGTCAACACGGTGACCACGGAGGACCTGGTCCGGCTCATCGAGATCGACGGGCAGGAGTGGTTGCTCTACCGGACGTTCCCGATCCAGGTGGCGCTGATCCGCGGCACGACCGCCGACCCGGCAGGCAACATCTCCATGGAGCGCGAGGCGCTCACCCTGGACAACCTGGCCATGGCCATGGCGGCCAAGAACTCCGGCGGTCTCGTGATCGTCCAGGTCGAGCGGATCGCCGAGGTCAACAGCCTGCCGGCGCGCTCGATCCGGGTTCCGGGCATTCTGGTCGACGCCGTGGTCGTGGCCGATCCGGAGCGGCACTGGCAGACCTACGCCGAGCAGTACTCACCGGCCTTCGCCCACGAGCTCCGGGTCCCGTTGGAGAGCCTCGAGCCCATGCCGCTGAACGCCCGCAAGATCATCGCTCGGCGGGCGGCGATGGAGCTGCCGGCCAACGGCGTGGTCAACCTCGGCATCGGGGTGCCCGAAGGCGTCGCCTCGGTGGCCAACGAGGAGAAGATCCTGCGCTACATCACGATGACCGCCGAACCCGGTGTGATCGGCGGGGTCCCGGCCTCGGGTCTCAACTTCGGCGCGGCCGTCAACACCGATGCGCTGGTCGACCAGAACCAGCAGTTCGACTTCTACGACGGCGGCGGCCTCGACCTCGCCGTCCTCGGCATGGGGGAGTGCGACGCGCAGGGTGATGTCAACGTGAGCCGGTTCGCCGGCAGGCTCACCGGCGCCGGCGGCTTCATCAACATCAGCCAGAACGCCAGGGCGGTGGTCTTCACCGGCACCTTCACCGCGGGCGGCATCCAGGTCGCGGTCGAGGACGGCGGGCTGCGGATCGTGCAGGAGGGTCGGGCCCGCAAGTTCGTCGAGGCCGTGGAGCAGGTCACCTTCAGCGGTGGCTACGCCGCGGCGCGCGGCAAGACCGTCCTCTACGTCACCGAGCGGTGTGTCTTCCGCCTCACGCCGCAGGGGCTGGAGCTGGTCGAGATCGCGCCGGGAGTCGATCTGGAACGGGACATCCTGGCGCACATGGCCTTCCGCCCCCAGATCGGCAACCCGGAGCTGATGGACGGCCGCCTCTTCCGGCCCGAGCCCATGGGCCTGGACCAGAACCTGTTCCAGCTCGGTCTCGACCGCAGGTTCAGCCTGGATGCGGACCGCGACACCCTGTTCCTCAACTTCGAGGGCATGCGGGTACGCACCGAGCAGGACGTGGACGAGATCCGTGCGGCCGTCGACGCCCGTGTGGGCGCCATCGGCCATCGGGTGGCGGCGGTGGTCAACTACGACAACTTCCGCATCGACGAGGACCTGATCGATCGCTACGCCGAGATGGTCCGCCACGTGGAGCAGCACTACACCGACGTCACCCGGTACACGTCGAGCGCGTTCCTGCGCGCCAAGCTCGGCGGCGCCCTGGAGAAGCTGGGCGTCAAGCCCCACCTGTTCGAGCAGGAGGAGACGAAGGCCGAAGGCTCGCCGTCCGCGTGAGCCCTCGGCGCCACGCGACCGTCCGCCGGTAGCGCGGACCGAGCCCGAGCCACTGAGATGATCACGCGGTAACTCAGTAGCGGAGCCAGTAGCAGGGCCCGGGCTTCCACACCGTCTTCTTCTTGGACCACGGGTGCTTCTTGACCCAGCGACCAGGCTGGCACACCTTGCGTGGGGTGCACGATGACGCCTGCGCGTTCGGAATCGTCGTGTTCGTCCTGCTCGTCGTGCTCGTGCAGGGCGCCGCCGGCACCAGGCGCTGGGCGGTCACCGATGCGGGAGCCGGGGTCGGCGCCGCCAGTGCAGGGGCGGTGCCACTGATGCCGACGGCGCCGACCAGCACTGCCAGCACCGCACCCCGTCTGCACCGGGCCTGAAGCTTCTCCACGAGGAGACCTCCTTCGGTGATCAGTGATCTACAGTGACCTCGGGGGCAGCGGGCAGTGTGTTAACAGTCGCGCTCAGTAGCCCTTCGTGTGTCCGCAGCGCAGTGCCGGCGAGATGGTCCCGAGAGCGACACCACCGACGGACGGCTTCTTGCGGTTCTTCCAGACGCTCTTGCCCACGGCCTTGCCGGCACATTCGGCGGCATCGACGTACATCCGCCCGGTCTTGGCTGCGGCCCTGTTGACGCGGGCATTGTCGTTGATGCTGCCGCCGCGGCACCCGCTGCCCGGGCCGTGGTGGGTGCCGAAGGGGCAGAACGCGACGAGCTCGATCGAGCTCGACGACATCGTGCCGACCCGGGCCGGTGCGCTGGGTCCGGCGACACCCGGTGCGCCGGCAGGCGGCGCGGTGGTGACGACCGACAGCGCGAGCCCGGCGGCGACCGCGCCGGCCACGCTGACCGTCACGGCCGCCCTGCCCAGGATGCCGGGCAGGCGGAGCAGAGTGCGGGTCGAGGCGTGGACGTTCACCGGGACGTTGTTCGTGGTCATGATCGGTCTCCCCGTCGTGTGCCGGTCGGCCGGTCGGCCGGTCGTGGCTGCTGCTGTGACGGGGATGAGATTCCGCGGATCCGTCGGCTGCGGACAGAGCAGCGCTGGTCTTGCTCCCGTGCGGCGTCGGTGGTAACGCCCGGTGCCCGCAGACAGAATTCCGGTATGCGCGGCCAGCCGGTCGCAGTGTCGCGACATCGTGATCGGAGCCGCAGTGCCGCCGGGTGCCAGTGATCGCGAGGCCCCCGGGCGTCGACGCTGCGCGGTCGTCACCTTCGGCCGCGAGCAGGCGCTGCTCGATCCAGGGCAGTCGCTGTCCTTCGGCCGCGGCCGCGCCAACGGGCTACGGATCGGCCACCAGCCGGAGGATCTGGGCGTTCCGCGAGCAGCCGGACGCTTGGAGTGCCGCACCGACGGCGTCCTCGTGCACAACGCCTCGGACAAGATCGACCTGGTGGTTCGGCCGCACCCCGGCCCCGAGTACCGGGTGGAGCCACGCGGGATCGCCGGCACCCAGCCGCACGCCGTCGTGAAGGTGGTCGTCGTGGGGCGACTCGGTGCGTACGGGCTCACGGTGGACGCCAGTGCTCTGCGTGTCGGCCGACCCACCCCGACGGTGTCGATCGACGAGCACGGAACGGTCGGGTTCGACCGCATCGAGTGCATGCGTTCGTCCGACCGCAGGATGCTCGCGGCCCTGTGTCTGCCGTTGCTGACCCGGGTGGGGCCTCGTGCGGTCGTGCCTACCTATGCCGAGGTCGCGACGATCCTGTCGGCCCACGGTCATCCCGTCAGCCGAGCGACCGTGCGGCGGCGCCTGGATGAGCTGCGAACGTGGCTGGGCCACGAACACTGCGTCGACGCGCTGGTCGGCGACGGCGCCGAGACCGGTGGCAGGCCCACCGAGTACGTGCAGCGGCTTGCGCGGTGGGCGATCGCGTCGGGCAACGTGACGCCCGAGGATCTCGACGAGCTCGACACACAACCTGAAGACGACGCCGACCGGCGATGACCGCATTCCCCGAGGAACCCCGCCGAGCTGACGGGGAGCAGCCCGAGCAGCCGACCGACGTTCCGGTGCCCGCTCCTCGGCGCCGGCGGTCGCAGCCCGTGCCCTCGGTGGGGACCTGGGTGGGACCGGAGGAGGAGCCCGCCCGTTTCGAGCTGCTGGAACAGGTCGGCAGCGGCGCCGAGGGCTCCATCCATCGTGCCCGCTACGTCGGCCGGGACGGCTCGCACGAGCTGGTAGCGGTCAAGCGGTACCGACGGCCACCACGAGCCGGTACGGACGCCTCCGGCGACGACGCCTGGCAACGGGTGAACGACCAGGCATGGCACCTGTCGCGGCTGCCCCGCAGCGATCATCTTGTACACGTCCGCCAGGTCTTCCGCGGCCGGGTGGTGTCCTCCGGCCGACCCGATCCCGAAGGTGTCGTCCCGGTCGTCGTCATGGACTGGGTCGACGGCGAGCCACCGGGCACGATCCTGCGACGCGACCCCGTCGAGCTGCGGGTCCGGCTGGGCTGGATCCGGGATCTCGCCGAGGCGGTGGAGCTGATGCACACCGTCAGCCGCGCTGACCGGGACCCCCTCGTGCACGCCGACATCAAGCCGGGCAACTGCCTGATCGCGCCGGGCCGAGGGCTCGTGCTCGTCGACACCGGAACCGTGCAACGGGCCGGCGGGGACGGTGACCTCCGCGGCTTGCGCACTCTGCGCTACGCGGCGCCGGAGGTGCTGCGAGACCCGGGTCGGCGACGAGAACCTGAATCCGATCTCTACGCCTTCGCCGCCGTGGCCTTTCAGTTCCTGACGTTGCGGGAGCCGCCCGACTCGGGCGAGGACGGTTACCTCGACAAGGCCGTCCGGACGATCCTGCGCAGCGACGCCCTCCCCGACAGCGACCGGCCCCGGGTCGCGGCACACCTGGCGGCCCTGCTCGATCCGGAGCCCACGCACCGCTACTCCGGCGGCACCGTGGCGTGGGCGCGCGAGCTCACCCTTCTCCTGGACCCCGCTCCGCTGTCGGCACCGGTATCCGCATCGCCGCACCGGCGCATCCAGATCGGGACCGGCATCGCCGTCGGCGTCCTCGCCGTCGCCGGCGGGCTCGGTCTGCGCGCCCTCCCACAGACGGACGAACCCACCATTGCGCCGCCACCCGCGGCGGCGGCATCCGCGACCAGTGTGCCCGCGTCGTCCGGCCCGGACCCGGCGCCGGCCGACGCGCCACCGACGCTCGACTTCGCCGACCTGCCGGCGTTCGACACCACGAGCGGTCCGGTGCTCTACTCCCAGGATCTCGCCACACCCTCGGTGGCCTGGCCCCCCACGACAGCGCCGGGCTACACCACTCGCTACTCCGACGCCGGCTACGAACTCGAGTTGACCAGCACCGGCGAGTTCGAGCCGGTGGCCGCCCCGCGCACCCCATCGGTGTCCGATCAACTCGTGACAGCCACTGCGGCCACCGTCGCCGGTCAGGGCGGATGGGGGGTGTGGTGCCGAGGCACCGACCAGGCCGGTTCCCGCCGTTACGAGTTCCTGATCAGCCACGCCGGCGCCGTCCAGATCATCGAGCCCGGCGACACCGGGACCGGCTGGGTCTACATCCGCGGCCTGGACCTGTCCCAGCCGGTGACACTCACCGCCCACTGTGCCGACGTGATCGGGGCCCCGATCGAGCTCACCCTGGTCGTGAACGGACGCGTCGCACTCACCTACCGGCCGTCCATGACTCTCGGTCCGGGGTACTCCGGGATCGAGGGCATGACATTCGCCGACGTCGAAGGACCGAAGATCACCGCTGCCTACCGGCGTTTCGCCACAGCTCGAGGCATCTGAGATCACGCACCTCCCCGAGCCCCGAGTCTTCGTGATCGGCAACGGACCGCCCACCTTCACCGCGCTGATGGTCGGCGCCCCGCCATGTCTTCCCGGGGGGCGATCAGGTGCGGGATGCGGGAGTATGCCTGATGGCGCTCAGCGCACTCGACCTCTTCTCCGTCGGAATCGGGCCGTCGTCGTCGCACACGGTCGGCCCGATGCGAGCCGCCCGGCGGTTCGTCATCGGGTTGCGCGACGACGGCCTGCTCGACCGGACCGTCCGGGTCGAGAGCCGGCTCTACGGGTCGCTCGGCGCCACCGGCCACGGCCATGGGTCGGACCGCGCCGTGTTGCTCGGGCTCGAGGGGGAGGACCCCGAGACCGTCGACACCGGGCACGCTGTTGCCCGCGTCGCGACGCTGCGCGCCGAGCGCAGCATCCGCCTGGCCGGCACCCGGCGCATCGACTTCGATCCTGACGGGGACCTGACGATGCACCGCCGCACCGCCTTGCCGGGCCATCCCAACGGGATGACATTCGAGGCATTCGACGACGGCGGGACCTCGCTCGTCCGGAAGACCTACTACTCGGTGGGCGGCGGCTTCGTCGTCGACGAGGTGGCGGCCGGCGCCGACCGGATCGTCGAGGACGCCACGGTGCTGCCCCACCCGTTCCGCACGGGCGCAGAGCTGCTCGCCCGGTGCCGCGCGACGGGCGGATCGATCGCGCAGGTCATGGCGGCCAACGAACGCGCCTGGCGAACCGACGCTGAGCTGCGGGCCGCACTGCTGCACATCTGGGACGTCATGCAGGAGTGCGTCGAGAACGGCTGCACGCGCGCCGACCGCACCCTGCCCGGCGGGCTCAAGGTTCCCCGGCGGGCCCCCGAGCTGCGCGAGCGCCTCCGGGCCCGGGAGGCGGAGGCGACCCGGGGCGGCGCGCCGATGCGTGACCCGCTGTGGGCCATGGAGTGGGTCGACCTCTACGCCCTCGCCGTGAACGAGGAGAACGCGTCCGGCGGGCGGATCGTCACCGCCCCCACCAACGGGGCCGCCGGCATCGTCCCGGCGGTGCTGCACTTCTACACCCGGTTCGTCGAGGGCGCCGACGACGACGGCGTCGTCGCGTTCCTGCTCACCGCCGCCGCGGTCGGGATCCTGTTCACGCTGAACGCGTCGATCTCCGGGGCCGAGGTGGGGTGCCAGGGCGAGGTCGGCTCGGCCTGCTCGATGGCGGCCGCGGGACTGTGCGCGGTCCTCGGGGGCAGCCCGGCCCAGGTGGAGAACGCGGCCGAGATCGGGATCGAGCACAACCTCGGGCTGACCTGCGATCCGGTGGGCGGGCTCGTGCAGATCCCGTGCATCGAGCGCAACGCCATCGCGTCGGTCACCGCGATCAACGCCGCCCGGCTCGCGTGGCAGGGCAGCGGCGAGCACCGGGTGACCCTCGACCAGGCGATCAGGACGATGCGCGAGACCGGGGCCGACATGAAGGTCAAGTACAAGGAGACCGCACGCGGGGGTCTCGCCGTCAACGTCATCGAGTGCTGATCCCGGGGCAGCGGACCGAGCTGTCGGGCGCGCGCGACGGCTCGGGTCCTGTTCTCGGCACCCGGCTTTCGAGGACGTACCACCTCGGGTGGCACCGACGGGGGATGGCAGCCGCCGTCGCCGTCCCTACCGTCGGTGGTCACCACACGTGGAGGAGCACCTGAGATGCGGATCTTGGTCATTGGTGCGACCGGTGTCGTCGGACGGCAGCTGGTCCCGATGCTCGTCGACGGCGGCCACGAGGTCACCGCGACGACGACGACCGTCGCCAAGGGGGGCGGGCTGGCTGCGGCCGGTGCGGAGCCGCTGGTCATGGACGTCCTGGACGCAGCGGCGACCGAGGCGGCACTGGTCGCCACGCGACCCGAGGTGGTCGTGTACCAGGCGACGGCCCTGTCGGCGATGGGCGCGAACATGCGCAAGTTCGACCGCTACTTCGCGGTGACCAACCGGCTGCGCACCGAGGGCACCGCGAACCTGCTCGCCGCGGTCCGGAAGATCGGTGGTGCCCGGGTGATCGCGCAGAGCTTCGGCGCCTCCGGGTACCCGCCCGGGGGCCCGCCGGCGCAGGACGAGAGGGCCGGGTTCGACCCGAAGCCACCCGCCGCGATGGCGGGCATCTTCGCGGCGATCCGCCGGTTGGAGGAGCTGGTGACGGCGACGCCGGACAACGTCGTACTCCGGTACGGCGGGTTCTACGGCCCGGGCACCACGCTGGATCGGCACAGCCCGCAGGTCGAGGCGATTCGCCGCAGGCGGTTGCCGATCGTCGGCGACGGCGGGGGCGTCGTCTCCTACCTGCACGTCGAGGACGCCGCGACGGCGACCGTGGCGGCACTCGACACCGGGCAGGGGATCTACAACGTCGTCGACGACGAGCCGGCCGCCTTCCGTGATTGGCTGCCCCACGTCGCCGACGTCCTCGGGGCCGGGCCGCCGCGGCACCTACCGGTCTGGCTCGCCCGGATCGTCGCCGGCGATGCGGCCGTGTACCTGACGACTCAGGCACGTGGTGGATCGAACGCCCGGGCCAAGGCCGAACTGGGCTGGGAGCCGTCCTATCCGGACTGGCGTGCGGGGTTCCGGGTCGCGTTGTCGGAATGACGGGATGAGAGGGTGGGTCGTCGGGCACTTTCTCGGCGGCCGGTGCACACTGGCCCGATCAGAGGAGGTGTGGGCTCGTGGTGTTGTCGAACATCGTCCTCGTCGGGGTGGACGGTTCCCCCCAGTCCGGGGCTGCGTTGACGTACGCGGTGGCCGAGGCCAACCGCCGGGGTGCCCGACTGCGCGTCGTATCCACCTACTTTCCCGAGTACTCGGTCCACGGGCGCACCGAGCCGTTGTCGGCGTCCGAGCCGGCGATCGAGGTCGACGTCGAGGCGCAGGCTCGGCGGATGGTCGAGGAGGCGCTGGCCGGCGACGTCGAGGCACCGCCGGTGGACATCGTGGTGGCGGCCGGACCTGCTGCCGGGGTGCTCATCGACATGTCCCGCGAGGTCGATGTGCTGGTCGTGGGTCATCGTGGTCGCGGCGGGTTCGCCAGCATGGTGCTCGGGTCGGTCAGCCTGCACACCGTGTTGCACGCGCACTGCCCCGTGATCGTGGTGCGCCCGACCGGGGCGGAGGAGTAGGCGCCGCACACCCGTCGGCGGGTGCTGTCGCACCCCGCCCGCGCTGTCGAACATCCTGCGCGACCCCTGTTGGTCAGGGCTCGACGACGTTCCGCAGGGGCCGGCCGGCCAGCAGGGCGGTCACGTTCTCGGCCAGCAGGTCGAGCCCGCCGAGCGGGCGCCCGCCGGCGGCGTGCGGTGTGATGATCAGGTTCGGGGTGTCCCACAGCGGGGAGTCCGGCGGCAGCGGCTCGACGCTGGTCACGTCCAGCGCGGCGCCGGCGATCCGCCCACGGCGCAGTGCGTCCATCAGGGCCGGCTCGTCGACCGCGTTCCCGCGCCCGACGTTGACCACCCAGGCGTGTGCGGGCAGCGCGGCGAGCGTGTCCGCGTCCAGGGCGCCGCGGGTGGCCGGTGTCGAGGGCAGGATCATGATGAGCACATCGGTCTGCGGCAGCTGGTCGAGGAGCTGCGCGTCGTCGATCACCGTGACGTGGCCCTCCTGGCGGGCGTGGCGCGCGACGCCGGTCACGGTGGCACCGAGTGCGGTCAGGTGAGGTTCGAGGGTACGGCCGATGCTGCCGAACCCCCAGACGGTCACGCGAGCTCCCCGCAGCGTGGAGAACACGCCGGGGCTCGGTTCCGGCTGCAGGCCGCCGATGTCGGTGGCCCACTCGTGGTCGCGCTGCGCCGCGAAAGCACGGTGCAGCCGGCGCGCCGCCGCCAGGACCAGGGCCAGCGTGTGCTCGGCGACCGGCTGGTCGTGCAGCCCGCGCCCGCTGGCGATCACCACACCGGGGCCGAAGCCGGCCCGCTCGGCGTTGTCGCTGCCCGCGGAGAACAGCTGGACCAGCCGCAACCTGCGCAGCCGGCGGGCGGCGTCGGCCAGCTGCGGGTCCGGGTTGCCCCAGACCCCGAGCACCTCCGCGTCGAGGTGCTCGGCGGGCAGCGGGGTGTACGGGTCGTAGGGCACGTACCGGGTGCCATCGGGGACGGTGTCCGGCATGGCGACGGTCATGGGCAGCAGCACGGTGAGTGTCACGTGGCCATTCTCGTGAGTGGGCCCCTCGGCGTGGAGACCTGCCTGCACCTCGTCGTGCGAGAACGGGAAGAGTCAGGGCAGTAGCGTCACGGCGCCCTTGACGACCAGGTAGGTGCCCAGGAGCCCGAATGCGGCGATCAGAATCTCGTGTTCGTGGCGGGCGACCCAGCCGGTCGCGCGGTGCAGGAAGTCCTGCAGCTCAACAGGTCGGCGGGCGGCGAGAACCAGGGCAGCGATCGGCAACGCGAACCAGATCCCGTTGTACACGGCCACCTGGAAGACCTGGTCGACGACGCTCGAGGTGTTGTTCGCGATGGCGTTCAGTGCCGCGATGTAGAAGAGCCCGGGCAGGTGGGTGAGGACACCCGCGGCGGCCGCACGTGGCACGGACAGGTCGGCCAGCTGACGGCCGAGCCACGAGCTCCCGTCGGGCGTGCCGTTGCCGCCTTCGGCACCACCTGCCCGTTGTCGCACGTGCCCGCTGAGGAGCCCGGCGGCGTATCCCAGTGAGACGGCGCCGACGACGATGCCGATCACCGCCCGCACGTCGTCCTGGGCCACGGGCCGGGTCCATCCGCTCAGCAGGATGACCACGACGACGCCGAACCCGCCGCTGAACGCGGCCCCGGCGATGGTGTAGGCCAGCAGCAGGCGCGTCGGCCGTGCTGCCGCGAGCATGGCGAACACCGCCGCCGCGCTTGTCGGGCGTACGACGGTCGACAGGGCGAGGACGAGCACCTCCGGGCTCACGTTGCCCACCTTGGCCGGACCGGATCGAATCGGCATCATGCGATGCGGGTCATCGGTCACCCGCTTCCGGGACGTGCCTCGTCCGTCGAGGCGGCAAGGTCGGGCTCAGGCTCGCTGGGCCTTGTCCCGCAATCGGTCCCGGGGGATGAGCAGAGCCGCGAACCAGCCGACGACCGCGAAGCAGCCGACGACGACGAGCGCGGAGAAGTACTGGCCGCCGCCGGGCACGGCGCCGGCGACCAGCGAGCCGGCGATCGCCACACCGAGCGAGGAGCCCAGGTTGGAGACGCTGCGCGACACGCCGGAGATGTCGCCCTGGACGCTCTCCGGCCACGCCGACTGCACGAGGTTGACCGACGCGGTGAGCATGATCCCGACCCCGACGCCCATGAGGAACAGCCCGGGGACGTAGCTCCAGACGCTGGGGTTCGTCCCGCCGAGCGCGAGCAGCAGACCGAGTCCGAGCGCGGTGACGAAGAAGCCGAACCGGACCAGCCGGCGTTGGCTGTGCCTGCGGGCCATGCGTGGGGCGGCCGCGGACGACAGCAGCAGGCCGATCGTGGCGGGCAGCAGCACCAGCCCGGTCTCGATCGCGGAGAAGCCGCGGACCTGCTGGAGGAACACCGAGATCACGAAGAAGGCGCCCTGCAGGACCAGCCATTGGCAGTTCTGCGTCAGCAGGCCCAGGTTGGAGGTGAGGTTGGTGAACAGCCGGACCGATACCAGCGGGGCGCGGCCGTTCTTCTCCCGCGCCCACGCAGAGACGGCGAAGAGGGCCAGGACGACCACACCGATACCCGCGTAGAGCCACACGGGCGAGATCCCGCCCTGATGGATGATCACGGTGTCGCCGATCGCGTAGTCCCGCGTGGCCGTGCCCCATCCGTAGACCCCGCTCTGCAGGACCCCGAACACCACGAAGAACAGGCCCAGTGCCGAGAGCACCGCGCCGAGCCCGTCGAAGGCGGGCCGCTGTGCGGGAAGCGGCGGATCGGCGATGCCGCGGCCCAGCCAGATGATCGCTGCCACGATCACCACCTGCAGGAGGAACGACGCCCGCCAGCTGACGTAGCTGGTGACGAGCCCGCCGATCAGGGGTCCCGCCGCGGCGCCGATCCCGGCGGCGCCGCTCACCACGCCGAAGTACTTGGCGCGGGTGGTGGTGTCGTTGAACAGCATGGTGATGAGGATGTAGATCGGCGGGATCAGCAGCGCCGAACCCACGCCCTCGAGCAGGGAGTAGCCGATCATCAGGAGGGGCAGCCCCTGCGCGGCCGAGGCGAGCAGGGCGCCCGTTCCGTAGATGACCAGACCCAGCAGGAAGCAGAACTTGCGGCCCCAGATGTCGGTCAGCTTGCTGCCCGGGATCATCAGCGCCGCCATGGTCAGCGTGAACAGCGTGATCGTGGTCTGGATGCCGGTCACCGACGTGCCGAGGTCCGTGGCGATCGAGGTGATCGCGACGTTCATGTTGGAGCCGGCATAACTGGCGACGAACTGTGCCAGCGCCAGCGGCAGCACCGCTGCCTTCGCCGCCGTTACGGCCGTGCCGCCGCTCACCTGCCCGACCCGCCCGTCGACGGTGCCGTGTCGAGCGTCCGGATGACGTCGCCGATGGACGGCACCGCTCCGTGCCGCCTGCGGATCATGTCAGCGACGATCCCGGTCCATCCGGTCTGGTGCGCGGCGCCCAGGCCGGCCGCGTTGTCGCCGTGGAAGTACTCGCTGAACACGAGGTTGTCCTTCCAGTTCGGGTCGTTCTGGAACCGGTCGACCCAGCCGAAGCAGGGCCGGCGCCCGTCCGGGCCGACCAGGAAGATCGACACCAGCCGGCCCCACAGGTCGCCGGCGACGGCGTCGAGGGCGAGCCGGTTCCCGGATCCGGTGGGGTACTCGATCGTGAAGTCGTCGCCGAAGAAGCGGTGGTAGCGCTCCAAGGACGCGGTCACCAGGTAGTTGAGCGGGAACCAGATGGGGCCGCGCCAGTTCGAGTTCCCGCCGAACATGTCGGTGGTCGACTCGGCCGGCTCGTAGTCGACCACCGCGGTGACTCCCTCGACGTCGAGTACGTAGGGATTGTCGCGATGGAACGCGGAGATGGCCCGCAGCCCGTAGGGTGAGAGGAACTCGTCAGGATCGAACAGCTTCTCGAACAGCCTCGTGACGTGATCGATGCCGACCACACCCAGGAGCAGCCGTCGCTCTCCGGGCTCACCGCGGAGCAGCCCGGACTCGGTGAGCTTCTCCAGGTCGAACATCCCCGAGCGGCGGATGTACTCGGCGAACTGCTTGCGCACGCCGACGGACTGGCTGATCATTCGTTCGTCGATGACCGCCGCGGCGAGCAGGGGAATGATGCTCACCATCGAATGGACCTTCACCGGCACGGCGGCGCCGCTGGATGTGACGATCCGGTCGTAGAACAGCCCGTCGCCCTCGTCCCACATCCCCTGCTGGTCGATGGCGTCCCGGATGGCGGCGAAATGCTCGAGGAACTTCTGCATCAGACCCATTGCCGGCCGCCGTCCGGCACGGTGCAGGATCCTCGCCATCGTGAACATGGCCAGGGCATAGGTGGCCATCCATCCCGTGGCATCGGACTGCTCGAGGGTGCCCCCGACCGGTAGATGCGAACGGTCGAGCGGGCCGATGTTGTCCAGCCCGAGGAAGCCGCCCTCGAACAGGTTCGACCCGTCGGCATCCTGGCGGTTGACCCACCAGGTGAAGTTGACCAGCAGCTTGTCGAAGATGCTGCTCAGGAAGTCGAAGTCGGTGGCTCCGTCGATGGCGAACACTTCGAGCGCGGCCCAGACGTGAACCGGAGGGTTGACGTCGCCGAAGTCCCACTCGTAGGCCGGCAGCGCTCCGTCGGGGTGCTGGAACCACTCGCGGCACAACAGCAGCAGTTGGTCTTTGGCGAACGCCGGGTCGACGTGCGCGAGCGCCACGGTGTGGAAGGCGAGATCCCAGGCGGCGAACCAGGGGTATTCCCACTTGTCCGGCATCGACATGATGTCGAAGGCGTTGAACTGGCGCCATCGGGAGTTGCGCCCGTAGAGCCGGGAGGCCGGCGGCGTCGGCATTCCCGGGTCGCCGTCGAGCCAGCGGGCCACGTCGTAGTTGTAGAGCTGCTTGCCCCACAGCATGCCGGCGAATGCCTGACGCATCACCATCGCTTCGTCAGCCGAGGCGCCGGACGGGGTGAGTTCCGTGTAGAACTCGTCGGCCTCGGCCCGCCGGGTCGTCGCGACCTGTTCGAAATCGGATCCCAGCGCGGCCTCGGCGGCCGGGTCCGCCCCGGTGCGACGCAGCCGCACCCGCAACTCCACGCTCGCGCCCGGATCGACCTCCACCTGGTACCACGCGGCGCACTTGGTACCCCGCAGGTCGGGGTTCACCGTCGCCACGCCCGAGACGATGTGATCGTTGATCCCGTCCTTGGGGAACGAGGTGGTCGGGGAGCTCCCGTAGAGGCGCTGAGCGTTGGTTTCGTTGTCGCAGAACAGCAGGGCCGGTGCGGTCCCGTCCGGTCCCGGGGCGACCATCAGCTCGAGGTCGCCGAACAGCGGGTGCGGGACGGCGACGGAGCCCCCGGCCGTCGCGGCGAGCTGTGGTGTCGGGGCGCCGGGATCCCACGACCACGTGTCGCGGAACCACAGCGTCGGCAGCACGTGCACCGTGTCCGCGTCGGGCCCGGCGTTGGTGACGTGGATCGACATCAGCAGATCGGTCGGGTCGGCCTTCGCGTAGTGGACCTCGACGATCCAGTACCGGTCGTCGTCGAACGCGCCCGTGTCGAGCAGCTCGTACTCGGGGTCGCCCTTCCCGCGCCGGCTGTTCTCCGCCCGGAGGTCCTCGTAGGGGAACGCGGCCTGCGGGTAGTGGTAGCGCCAGCGGTTCCAGGCGTGGCTGGGGACGGCGTCGAGGTACCACCAGTAGTCCTTGACGTCCTCACCGTGGTTGGCCTCGGCCCCGGTCAGCCCGAACGGCCGCTCCTTGAGGATCGGGTCGCGCCCGTTCCACAGCGCCAGACTCAGGCACAGCCGCTGCTCGCGGTCGCTGAAGCCGGCCAGGCCGTCTTCGCCCCAGCGGTAGGCGCGCGAGCGGGCGTGGTCGTGAGGCAGGTAGTTCCACGCCTCGCCGTCGGCGCTGTAGTCCTCCCGGACCGTGCCCCACTGGCGCTCGCTCAGATACGGACCCCACGAGTACCAGTCGTTCGGCTCGGACCCCTGCACAGCGGATCCACCGAATCCCTTCACGCGTTCCTGCTCAGCTCCCACAGCATCTCCCCGTGCGCCTGGTTTGTGACGTGACGTCGTCATGCGGTGTCGACCCGGAGCAGGTGCCAGCTCCAGGGCGCCAGCAGTACATAGAGCCCGTCGGCGAGGTCGTCTCCGCTGCGCTCGAAGACGGCGTCCGTCGTCGGGTCGGTCAGGGTGAACGTGCCGCCCCGGAGATCGCTCCAGGGCGCGTGCACGTGGCCACTCGCGTCGGTGTCACCGAGGTTGACCACGACGAGCCATCGACTGTCGCCGTCCCAGGACCAGGCCACGAGATCGGCAGTGGTGTCGTTGCCGGGCCATCCCGTGCAGTCGCAGAGCTCCCAGGTGCCGGTACGGAACACCGGATCCTTCAGCGCCGCGAGCAGGGTCTGGTAGAAGGCGGACAGCTCGCCGTCGGTCGGCTCGTCGGGGTAACGGCCCAGGAACACCGGCAGCCGCACCTTCCGGCCGTCGAACTGGCCGTCGTGGACCAGCCGGGCCCCGGTCTGGGTCAGGGTCGTCACCGCCGCGGCCCGTTGCCGACGGTCGTCGAACACCGCGGCGGCCCGCGGCTCGTCGTGGTTCTCGATGAACCGGACCAGCCTGTGCTGGTAGTGCCGGTCCGCGGACAGGTGGGGCCGGATCTGCCCTACCTCGTTCGCCGCGAGGCGGTCGTAGAGGCGCTTGTCGTAGCAGAAGTCGAAGCCTTGTTGCTGCAGCGCCCACTCGAGGTCCCAATAGGCCTCGGCGATGAAGCGGAAGCCGGGATGCACGTCGCGCACAGCGGGAATGACGGTCGGCCAGTAGTCCTCCGCCGGTGGCGCGCCGACCCGGGACCCCCACGTGCGGGAGAAGACGTCGTTCATCATCAGCATCGCCATGTCGCACCGCACTCCGTCGCACTGGTCGGCGATGTCGCGGAGCGTGGCGACGACGGTCCTGCGCAGGGCGGGGGCGAACGCGTCGAGCTGCACGACATCCGGCCAGGCCGGGAAGAACGGGTCCCGACCCCTGGCCAGCACCGAGCCGTCGATCGCGACGAAGGATCCCGGATCGTCCTCGAGCTCCTGGCTGGTGCCCCGCACGAAGAGCTCCGGGCTCGTGCGCGTCCACGGATGGTCGGGCGCGACATGGTTGGGGACGAAGTCGAGGATGAGGCCCAGTCCGTGCCGGGACAGCGCGGCACGGGCCTGGGCCAGGCCTTCGCGTCCGCCCAGCTGCGGGTCGACCTCGTAGGCGCGGACGCAGTACGGCGACCCGACGACGTCCTGTGGTCGGTAGTCCGGCAGCACGGCCTGGAAGCTCTCGACCAGATCCCTGTTGCCCAGCGCGATCGCCGAGCCCGCCGGGCTGCGCGTCCATACCCCCATCAGCCACACCGCGTCGAACCCGGCGTCGGCGAGCGCGGCCCATCGCTCGTCCGGCACCGTGGACAGGTCGACGGGCCGGCCCGAATCGACGCTCAGCCGGTTCAACCACGGCCACGTGTTGATCTCATAGAGGTAGGGCAACTCGGCTGAAGCCCAGCGCCAACTGCCGGACCGGACACCGTCCGACGCCTCAGGTGCCGTCACTGTTCCGCCTTCCGCCACCGGATCTGGATCCACCGGCAAGGATCACGGGGAACTCCGCGGGTGGCGTCACCCGCATCGACTGAATGTCGAGTTTCCTGGGCGACGTCGTACGGACGTGTGCCGGCGCCCGGCGGGCCACGAATCCGCCCGACTTCGTCCCGGCTGTCCGGCGATCAGGTCCGCGCCGCGGTGTCGGTGGCTCTGGAGACAGCGTCAGAGAGATGACGGCTGCCGCCCACGAGCGCCCGACGCCACGGGGGGACACCTTCCATCTCGATCTCCAGCGAGAAGCTCAGGAACGTCCGGATCAGCACGATCAGGCCGAGGATGGCCACGTTCTGCAGGGTCGGCTCGACCGCGACGGTGCGGACGAGGTCGGCGGCCACCAGGATCTCCAGCCCGAGCAACAACACGCCCCCGAAGGTCTCTCGGAGAGTCTGGTAGGCGACCCGACCGCGCCGGGTCCGCCACCACACTCGCCCGGCGAGCGCGAGCGCGAGCAGCAGGCCCAGCACGAGGACCGCCGCGCCCAGCGCCTCGAAGGCCTCGGCGACGTGGTCCATTCCCTCGGTGAACGTCATGTGGGCCAGCATGATTCATGGTGATCACGGCCTGGGCATCACCCGGGAGAGGTGAAGCAACCGGCCGATCGCGGTGGAAGGAATCGCCGTGTCGACCCGATCGTGTTCTGGGCGGAGTGCTGCGTTCACGCACGACCGCCGGGTGCCCGACCGGGGACGATGGACATGGATACTCCGCACACCGCATGCTCGGCGCTGTGACCCGCCGACCCCAGACCGGTCAGCCGGCGTCCGAGGTGAGAACGGTCGCGCCGCCGGCCCCCGGCGAGTGGTCCGCCGTTCCGCTCGCCGGGGACCTGCCCACCGAGCGCCATCGGCTGCCCGCCCGAGTCACCAGGTACTGGCGTTGGCGGGCGTTCTACTCGTCCCTGCCGCTCCTGGTTCTGCTGGTCAGCGGTGCGATCGTGCTGCCGTGGGGCCCCGGGTGGGTCCGTTGGGGTGTGGTCGTCATCGCCGTCGCGGCGATCGCCACTTACATGATCATCCTGCTGCCGATCCGGTACCGTGTCTTCTGGTACGCGATCTCATCGACGGAGATCGACATCCAGAGCGGGATCATCTTCACCACGCGCAGCCTCGTGCCGATGCGTCGGGTGCAGTCCCTGCGATCCGAACGCGGACCGGTGGCCGACCACTACCGGGTGACGACCCTGAAGATCCGTACCGCAGCCGGCTCGGTCAGCCTCAGCGGGCTGGACCGGGCAGAGGCTGACCTGCTCTGTGAACGAATCGGCCGACTGACGGGTCTTGTCGACGATGTCTGAACCGCCACGCGGGGTGGCCGTTCCGGATACCCGCCTGCATCCGATCTACCTGGTCCTGAGTACGGCCAAGACCCTGCGCCAGGCGATTCCGTTTCTGGTGGTCACGATCTTCGGTGGCGCCCCGTGGTGGGTCAACGCGGTTCTGTTCGCGTTGGCCATGGCAGTCGCGATCGCGCAATGGTGCGTCAAGAAGTACTCGGTGGTCGGTGGCATGCTGCTGTTGCGTACGGGATTGCTCGACCGGTCGGTTCGAGTCGTGCCCATCACCAGGATCACCGCCTTGGCGGCGCTCCAGTCCCTGACCCAGCGCCTCATCGGCGTCTGGGAGTTGAACGTGCAGTCACCGGGCGACCGGTACGGCTCCGCTCTGACCCTCCCGTGCCTGTCGGGCCGTCGGCTCGACGAACTCCGTGTGGCCCTCGAGTCCGGAGGCCGGACAACGGTGCTCAGCAACCCGGCAGCGGGCCCTGACCCGTCGACCGTTCAGCGCTACCTGGCCTGGCGGCGGACCTCGGTGGCCGCTGCTCCCGCTCATGGCCTGCAGGTGGTAGCGGTGTTGACCACGGCCGAGATGCTGATCGCCACGGTGACCAACAGTTCGATCTCACTGATATTCCTGGCCGTGCTGGCGCTGTGGTTCCGGTTCTCCGAATTCGTGCCCATCCGCGCGTCGGAATTCATGAAGGAGATCGTTGAGCCGCAAGGTGTGGTCGCGGTGTTGCTCATGCTTGTGGCAGTGGCCGTTGTCGCGGGCTTGGTCCTCGGCGCTCTTCGGCTGAACCGATTCACCCTCATTCGCGACGGCGACGTCCTGCGTACCACCCGGGGCCTGCTGGGCAAGCAGACAGCGACCATCTCCGTCAGGCGTGTTCAGGCCGTCCGCCTGGTCGAGGGATTCTGGCGGATGCTGCTCGGCTATTGCAGCCTGCAGGTCGAGGTCGCCGGAATCGGACGCATGAACGCGAACCAGCGGATGCTCTTTCCCCTGGTGCGCACGGACCGTGCAGAATCCTTGGTCCGGCTGGCCCTGCCCGAGGTGCCGTGGCCGAGCCGGCCTCTTCTGGTGCTCCCCGCGCGTCTGCACCGCCGCTATCTCACGCTGCCGCTCGAATACGCCATGGGCTGCACCCTGCTGATGCTGTTCCTGCCCGGTTGGTGGAGACTTCTGGCAGTTCTTCCGCTGCCGCTGGGCTGCCTGCTCGGCGTCGCCCGGGCGCGAGAGGCCGGATGGTGGGTCGACGACCGGTCCGTGGTGTTGCGGTGGAGGCGAGTAGTGGACCGCAACACGGTCGTCGCGCGTCGCAGCGGTTCGCACTTGATCGAGTTGTCGAGTTCACCGTCGAAAGCACGGGCCCGGGTCGCCGGGTTCACGATGCGGTTTTCCTCGGGGCGGAGCGCCGGGATCCGCTACATGGTGGACTCCGATGCGCTCTTGCTGCTGCGTGCGACGGTGGCCCGACATCCGGTCCAGTCCCAGAGGATCAAGAGCTGACTTCGGGTGCCACCACCTACCGCGGGACGGCCGACCCGGTGTCGCTGTCGTGTCCGGCCGGGGGAGCGGAGAACAGGCGCTCGCGCGCGGCTTCGCGCTTCTCGAGAGCTTGTTCGACCCGGATCAGCTCGTCGTCGGAGGCGGGGAGGCCGTAGACGTCGCGGATGAACCGGGTGAGGTCGGGCCGGTAGTCGTGTGCCCAGGCCCGATATGCACCGGGCACCTGGGCGTTCTTCATGTCGATCATGGTCTGCAGGAACGTGGTGACGGGCCGCCACCGCATCGCGGGCGGGACACCACGGGGGCTGGCTCCCGGCACCTCCTGGACCGGGGGGCGGCCGGGGGGCAGCCAGCGGGGGCGGGACGTGACGAGGTCGGCACCGAACTTGGTGACGCCGTCGTTGTCGTGGCTGACCAGGACGTAGCGGAGCCGGGCGCGGTCGTCGGCGGGCAGCGCGGCGTACTGGGCGTGGTCGTTGAACACCCCGACGAGGGTGGGGTCTACGTCGGGTCGGGGAAGTCCGGTGACCTGTCGCATCCACTTGCTGCTGTAGGGGGTTCCGATCCACAGGGCGCGGTCGATCCCGAGTGCCTGCGGGCCGAGGGTGCCCCAGTGCATGAGCATGTCCTGGCTGGTGTGCGCCCCGAGGCTCTCGCCGAACAGCACCACCCTCGGGCGACGGCCGGCCGGCCGGCCGCGGAGCCGCTCGAGGACGTGCAGCATCAACAGTCGGTTCTGCTCGCGGGCCGCACCGATCCTGCCCAAGGACAGAGGAGAAGGCCGCTTCGAGTACTGCAGCGTCACCGTGGCCACGTCGCCGAGAGTCAGGTACTGGGCGGCGGCGACGGCGCAGTAGTTCACGTAGCCGGTTCCGGTGGGCGAGATGAGCATGAGCAGCGACCGGTCCCACGCGTCGGTTCGATCCAGCTCGGCCATGGCGAGGGCGACCCGGGTGCGGGCGTCCGCCCCGCTGTCCAGGCCGACGTAGACCTGGACCGGAGTGGCCCGGGCCGGTCGTCCCATCACGGTGCGGATGGACAGGTCAGGGACGCCCTCGGGCCGCGAGGGCAGCGGTGTCGGCCGGACATGGGTGGCGGCATGCCGGCGGCCCTCCCTACCCAGACTGGCCCAGGCGACGCGGCTGTCGGCTCCTCCGCTGACCGTGGGCCCGATCCACTCGGGCGGCACCGACGCGCCGAGCACGGGCTCGTAGTTCGTCGCCCCGGCTTCGAGTCCGCGGACGATGTGGTCGAACAGGGCGCCGCCGCCGATCGCGAGGAGGCCGAGGAACGCGGCGTGTCCGGTCAACCGCCACCACCGCTGCGGGCCGGGCAGGGCACGGGACAGGGTGGTTCCGGCGAGCTCGGCGAGCGCGTGCTCGGCGGCGGCGAAGGCGGTGAGGAACCCGATGACGCCGGCCGATGCGGCCAGTGACTGCACCGGAGCGGTCGGTACCCGCCGGCCCGGATCCGGGTCGGCGGACCGCGTCTTCCGCATGTGGTCGACCGCCGCGGCGAGTGCGAGCCCGGCGGGCACCGCCACGGGGAACCCGGCGATCCGGCCTCCGGCGCCGACCCTGCGGTCGAGGGTGTCGGTCCCGGACTGTACGAGGGCGAAGACTGCCGCGCCGGCACCGGTCGCGGTGGTCCGCCACGCGGCCTGCCGCACGAGGCCACGTGCGACGGATTCGTCGGGTACCCGCGGGAGCATCCGCTGGGCCGCCACCCCGAGCGGGACGATCGCGAGGTCGAGCAGCAACGCGACCGCTCGTTGCCGGGCAGCGGGTGAATCCGCCCGGAGCCACGGGAGGCGCGGCGCGACGCCGCCGGCCGCGGCCTCGACGACATCCTGGGTGGTGGCCGTGAGCAGGTAGTTGAGCGTGGTGTCGAGCCCGGTGATGATGCCCTGGTCCGTCCAGCTCCGCGGGGTCAGCGACGAGGCGAAGGACCCGGGGACGACGAAGGCCGCGACCAGCAGTCCGGTCTGGGCCGTCCGCCGGGACAGCCCGTGAACATCTCGTCCCACGATCCTCGTGACCATGGCGACAGGGTCCTGGCAGGCACCGCGGGCGTCGCCACCCGGACCGGATGAGCCCGCCGCGCTCTCCGCCCGCCTCACCCGGCTCAGGCGATGTCCCGTTTCGCTGACGAATGCAGACTCCGCCGGGCGGAGGGGCCGCGCCGACGCCCCGTTGTCGGTCCGCCAGACGAGATGAGGCCAGATGGCCGCCAGGCGCTATGAGTTCCGGGTGGAGGGCAGGTTGTCGGAGGACGCCCGGGACGTGTTCGTCGACATGCGGATCACCGAGGTGCCCCTGCAGACCGTCCTCGACGGCGAGGTGCTGGACGAGTCACACATGCAAGGCATCATCGCTCAGCTCCAGACCCTCGGTCTCACGGTGGTGTCCGTGCACCCCGTCCCCTGACCCCCGCTGTCGACCCGGGTCCGTCATCCGCGCCGGGTGGTGCCGTCCCGAGTGGCCGCTGAGAGTCTCCGGAGGCGAAGCCGGATTGCCTCGCGTGGTCAGCTGAACGAGCCCGGGAGCGTGACATGGTCGACCGTCAAACCGATCCGTCGTTGCAGGATCTCAACCGCGGAATGTTGGTGATGGCAGCAGCGCTGGTCGTGACCGGCTGCGTACTGGGCGCATCCGGGTTCGCGCTGGGTGCCGCCGCGGCACTGGGTGCGGGTCGACGCTGGTACCAGCGCGTCGACCTGCCTCCACATCAGATCGCGAAGTTGAAGTGGGAGCAGGCCAGGGCCGCCGCTGGTGCAGGGGCGGGGGCATGGCGGGACACCGAGCTGAACACCTACTCGCCGCGCTCCCGTGCGGACGGGGGAACGTGATTCGGCGCGGCGGGTGCCGGACCATCATCCGATCGATCTGAGGAGGCAGGGCATGGGGACCTTGACAGTGTGGAAGTTCGACTCGACGAACGGGGCGGAGGGCGCGCTCGAACTGCTGAAGCGGCTGCAGAAGCAGGAGCTGATCCAGATCAACGATGCCGCGTACGTCTACTGGCCCGTCGATCGGAAGAAGCCGAAGACCGAGCAGCTGCACAACCTGACCGGTGCGGGTGCATTGGGTGGGAGCTTCTGGGGGTTGCTGTTCGGCCTGATCTTCTTCGTGCCACTGCTCGGACTGGCCGTCGGGGCCGCGGTGGGGGCACTGTCGGGGTCGATGGCCGACGTGGGCATCGACGACGACTTCATCCGCGGTGTGCGGGAGAACGTCACGCCCGGCACGTCCGCGCTGTTCGTCATGTCTTCCAACGCCGTCGCGGACAAGGTGATCGACCAGTTCAGGTCGACCGGGGCGACACTGCTCTCGACGAACCTGTCGAGGGAGCAGGAGGAACGGCTGCGCGAGGCCTTCGCGGAGGCGGAGTAGGGCTGCCCGGCGCGTCAAGGCCGCGTCCCGACGCGCTGCGGCCGAGTGCAGTGACCGCGGCGCGGGCTGAGTCCCTCAGACCCGCGCCGCGTCACCATTCTCGATCACCGCTCGACACCGTGCACGATCCTGAACGAGGAGTCGATGCCCGCTCCGGGGACCGCGTCGCGATCGCGGTCTATCTCGGCTCCGGTCCGGCCTTCGACGTGGCGCTCGGTGAGTTCGCACAGGCATATGCCGACCAGAACGAGTACGACTACCAGGCGCTGACGGACGCCATCCGGTCCGGGCGGGTCGTGGCCGCGACCGGGCTGTAGGCGGCGGCTTTCGCCGGTGGCGCCCACGGCGGTGCGCCGACGATGCGGTCAGAGGAGCCGGAGCTGTTTGGCTCGTCGGACGGCGTCGCGTCGACCGTCGGCGCCGAGCTTCCGGTAGATCATGCGCTGGTGGGTCTTCACGGTGTTCACCGACAGGTACAGCTCGGCGGCGATCTCGGCGTTGGACAGGGTGCTCGCGAGGTAGCGCAGGACGACCTGCTCGCGCTCGGTCAGGCCCTCGACCGGGGGGGTCGGGGGCGGCCGGTCGTGTCTCCCGGACATCCGGCCCAGCAGGTCCACGGCGAAGGCGGCCACCGCGGTGCCGGCCTCGATCCGGTCGGCGAGCAGCGTCTGCAGGCCGGCCGCTTCCATCAGGAAGGGACGGCGCATGCCGACGGGGGCGGCCACGAGCAGCGGATCCTCCAGCAGCTGCAACGCGGCACTCCGGTTGTGTTCAGCGGCGATCAGGGCGCACAGAACGCCGCGGTCCACCCGTTCGCGAACCGTGCCGAGCACCGGGACGAGGGAGGCGAGCGACCGCTCCGCCGCGGCTGCGTCGCCGCCGGCGAGGTGCAGCCGGGCGAGGGCGTGTGCCGTGTGCGGCGTGGCCGGTCCGCGCAGCCGGGCCAGGACGTCGGCCGCGTGCCGCAGGTCACCGGTCCGGCGCAGCAGCTCGGCCTGCGCCAGCGCCGCTCGGTCGGCGAGCGCGGCCGGAGCACCCTCGGTCAGCCCGGTCGCTGCCAGCAGGGCGGTGCGTGCGCCCGCCCAGTCCCCACTGTCGGCGCGCCGAAGCGCATTCAGCGTGACCGCGGCGAGTCGGACGTGCGGTTCGGGTGTGCCGGCCTCGACCTCGGCGACCCGCCCGAGCCACCGGTCGACGTCGTCGGGCTCGCTCCGGCCGAGCGCCACCCAGGCGAGAGCGAGGTACGCGGCGACGACCTGCGGCGATGTCGCCCAGCCCGCTTCGGTCGCATGCCGGACGGCCGACTGCGCCTCGGCCTGCGCAGCGTCGAGTTCACCACGTTCCGCCAGCAGCAAGGCCAACTGCGATGCCGCGTTCAGATGGGGTCGCAGCAGCCCGCTCGACTGGGTGGTGTCGATCGCGGCGCGGAGGTGCTTCTCGGCCGCCGTCGTGTCACCGGTCCACAGCTCGGCGGTGCCGGCGTTGCTCAGGACGAGCAGGGGTATCACGTCCCACCCGGCCAGCCCGAGACCGGCGAGCGTGCGCGGGTCGTCGGGGATCCGGCGGGTGGCCACGGCGAGCGCGACGAGATCGCCGCGGGCGCGGGCGTGCCCCATCTCGACCAGATCCAGGACGGCCCGGAGGCGTTCGGCGCGCGGCTGCGGAAGGTCGTCGACGCCGGCCGCGGCCACGGCCACCAACTCCCTCAGCCCGTGGTATGAGCCCAGGAAGGCGCGGGTTCCGGCGAGGGCGCCCACAAGCTCAGGCTGGCCGAGCAGCGCATCCCGCGGTACGGCGGTCAGGAGCGCGTCGAGCTCCCGGGCGCTGCCTCGGGTCACCAGGGCGACGACGTGGACGCTGAGGATCTCCGCGGCCAGCGGCCACAGGCCGCCGCGCAGGGCGTACCGGACGGCGTCGAGGTGCAGGGAGTGTCGGCGATGCCACTCCGCCGCGCGCCGGTGCACATCGCGGAGCGTGCGCGGGTCGGTGATCCGGGTCCGCAGCACGTCCGCGATCAGGCGGTGCAGCCGGTACCAGCGCCCGCCGGGGCCCACGGCGTGCACGAACAGGTTCGATGCGGCGAGCTCGGCGAGGGTGGCTGCACCGGTCCGTGCGCCGGTCAGGGCGTCGGCCAGATCGGCGCACACGAGGTCGACGAAACTGACGCGCACCAGGAAGTCGAGCAGCTCCGGAGGCTGCCGGTCGATCACCTCGGTCAGCAGGTAGGCGGCCACGGCGTGGTCGTCGCCGGAGAACGCATCGACGAACCCGGCGGGATCTCCGCCACCCTGCACCTGCAGGGCAGCCAGCCGCAGGCCGGCCACCCACCCCTCGGTCCGCTCGACGAGGTGACCGACATGCTCGCCGTCGAGGTCGATCCCGAGCTGTGCCAACAACGCCGCCGCCTCGTCGACCCGGAAGGCGAGATCGGTGGCCCGAATCTCGGTGATCACCCCGGCGAGCCGGAGCCGGTCCAACGGCCACGGCGGATCCCGGCGTGTCGTGGCCACGAACCGAAGCCCGGTCGGAGGACGTTGCACCAGCCGGAGCAGGCTCTCGTGCACGGCGAGCGAAGTGATCTCGTGCAGGTTGTCCAGGACGAGGACGACCGGTGTGGCGTCGTCAGCCAGAACCGCGGCAATCTGTCCCGGCACCGTATCCACGTCCTCACCGGCCACGATGCGCCGAAGGTCCGCGGCCGCCCGCTCGCCGATGATCGGGATGATCGCGGTCGCGATCGCCGTCCACAGCGCCCGCACGTCGTCGTCGGAAGGGCCGAGCGAGACCCATGCCGCCGCCCGGCCTGCTCCGCCCTCGGCCAGCCACGAACCGGCCAGCAGCGTCTTCCCCCAGCCCGCAGGTGCGGCGATCAGTATGCAGCTGGACTGCAGGCCTGCGGTCAACCGCGCGTGCAGTCCGGGACGGGGCACCAGATGCGTGGCCAGCGGTACGGCGAACTTGACATCCCGGTCGGCGGCACCGGCGGTGGCGCCACGGCCACCGCCGCTTTTCACCCCGCGCGCATGAGACTCGGTCACCCCGATACCCCGACCATGAGCTTGCAGGCAATCCTCCGGAACGGGAGACCGACGTGAAAGATGACTACGCCTTCCGGATCTCGGGCCGGGTGCCGCTCGCGGTAACCGAAGTGCTGGAGCCGCTCAAGAGCGTTGCGACGGGCGCCGACACGCTGCTGGTGGGTCCGGTCACCGATCGGGCCGCGCTGCACGGCTACATCGCGCACCTCGAGGCGCTGGGTCTTGAGCTCGTCGAGCTGCGTCGGCTGCCGGCGGGGTCTGACGGGCGTCATGGCTGTCCATGTTGTGGTCGTGCGGGCGCCGACGGGCCGGCCGGGGCCGGGGCGGCGGCGCGGCCGCGCTCGAAGAACCGGGACCCGTAGCAGGTCGACCTTCGAGGACAAGACGTTACGGGCGACGGGCGACCCCATGACTGCACGCCTGCGACCGTCGGCCACGAGAGCCGAGTGAACCCGGGCATGGCAGCAATGGCAAGAGTGCCCCGCGATCGGGTGCCCGACAGGTTGCCTCCCCCGCTGAGGGTGACGACCGAGCCACCGTTCGGCGTCTACCGTCGAGATGTGTCGAAACTCAGCGCTGGTCAGCCTCACCCGGAGCCTGCGGCAACCGGGCGGCACATCGAGCTACGGGTGGCCGGCCATCTGTCGGAGCGGGCGAGTGGCGCGTTCGGCGCCGATCGGGTCGTGTGCGCCGGGACCGAGACGGCGATCCGGGGGGTGTTGCCCGACCCGTCCCATGTCCACGAGCTGTTGGCCCGGTGCAGCTCGCTGGGCCTCCGGGTGATCTCGCTGCGGCAGATCCCGCAATGAGATCTTCCCCGGGTGCAGGATCGGACAACGCTTCGCGTGCCCGAGGAGGAAGCCATGGCAGCGATCGATGACCTCACGGAGTTGGTCGAGCGAGCCGCGGCGGCCGAGAAGTCGGCCCTGGCCTCGAAATGGAAGGACGAGCCCGACGTCCGGTCGCTCATCCGCCGAGCACGTGCGACCGCCGAAGAGCATCGGCAGGCGGTGCGCCTGGACACCGATCCGGATCGGCTGTCCCCACGCTGGGCGAGTCTGCGGCAGAACTATCTCGACCTCGGAGCGCAACCTGCGTTGCCCGGCCAAGAGCTCTCGACGCAGGAGCGCCCCGACGACGGGGCCGCGGGCCAGGTCGGGGACGGCACCACACGACGCTTGAGCCACCAGGCCGCAGCGCAGGCGGAACTGGACGCGGTGGCCGCGGTCGGGGTGGCCAGGATCGCCCTGACCGACGCCGCGCTGGCCGTGTTGCAGGCCAGGCTGGCCCGCATCCAGGCGGGCGAGGACCAGCAGGACTCCGCGGCGGTCGACGGTCACGTGCCGCTGCACGGTCGCAACGCGGTCAGCCGGCACGGCCCGGCGCTCGCCCACGGCCTCACCGGAGAGATCAAGTACGTGCTCGCCCGCAAGCCGCGGAACACACTCAAGGCCCTGGCCGTCGCGCTGGCCCTCGGCCTGCTCTACCTCGGCTACATCCGGGTGTTCCAATGGGACCGGGACCAGAAGTGGCTGCCCTACCTGGGCCTGTGGGTCATCTCGTTCGTGATGGGTGGATCGGTCTGCATCAACGCGATGAGCTTCGACGCCATGCGCGTGCGGGCCGCCCTCGACAGCGGTGCCCGACTGTGGCATCTGCTGGTGATCAAGAATCTGGCGTTGCTCTGCATCGTCTCGCCCCTCGGTTTCCTGCTCAGTGCCCTGCTGGCCTGGCGGGCGGGGGATCTCGGGGCCTTCTTCAAGGCCTGTGTCCTGGTGCTCTGCTTCATCCTGCTCTGGCTCGGAGTCGGCAACGTGCTGTCGATCTGGTTGCCCACGCGCGACGAGCCGATCCGGCAGCGGCGCCAGTCCGGCAGTCTCAAACAGTTCCTGATCGCCTTCGTGGTCGCGTACCTCGTCGGCTATCTGGTCAACTTGATGCTCATCTGGCGGGTGTTCGCCGCCCGCGCGTTGACCGAAAGGCTGGGCACGGTGATCGTCCCGGCCATCCTGATCGTGCTGAGCTGCATCGGCATGTGGGTGCTGCTCACCGTGTTCGCGGTGGCGCTCGCGCAGCAGCCGAAGGTCCGCCGGACGCTGCAGAGGGAGATCGCCGACTACCACGCGAACGCTGAGGCCCGCGCCTTCGCCGCCGAGCAGGCGGCCGCCGCAGCCGCGCCGGCCGTCGCGGCGGAACGGCCGACCGCAGTCTGAGCGCACAACGCGTCTGAGCTCCTGAGCTCAACGTGTCGTCGAAGCCCGCACGTGTGGACCCGTTGATGCCGTGCCGTCACACCCGGGTCAGCCTGGTCTGCTGGTGAGCAGGCCGGTTTCGTGGGCGGAGAGGACGGCTGTGCGGCGGCTGCTGACGCCGAGTTTGGTGTAGATGGATCGGACGTGGCTCTTGACGGTGTTGACCGAGACCGTGAGGTCGGTGGCGATTTCGTCGAGGGAGAGCATGGAGGGGAGGAGTTCGAGGACGGTGAGTTCGCGTTCGCTGAGGGTGGTGTGTGCGTTTTCGTTGTGAGTGCCGGCGTTGAGGGCCTGTTGGGCGAAGGTTTCGGTGGGTCCGAAGCTGCCGAGTTGGTGGACGAGGAGTTCGCGGACTTTGGGGCCGGCGTGGGTGAAGGGTCGTAGGGCGTCGAGTGGTTCGGCGAGGGCAAGCGCGGTTCGCAGGGCGCGGCGGGCGGTGGGCCGTTCGTCGGCGGTGACGGCGAGGGTCGTTTCCAGCAGCCAGGTGTCGATGTGGGTGTGGGGCAGCAGTGCGGGTGTGGTGGCGTCGAGTGCAGGGCGCAGGATGGCGCGGGCGTGGTCGTGGCGGCCGGCGGCTGATTCGGTCCAGGCGCGCATGAGCAGTTGTTCGGCGTTGTGGTGGGTGCGTTCGGTGAACCAGTTGTAGACGGTGCGGGCTGCGGTGGTGTGCCCGAGTTGTAGTGCGGCGTGGAATTCGAGGATGGCGGCGGTGGCGGCGTGTTCGGCGTTGATGGGGTGTTTGCCGAGTTCGGTGCGGGCTTGTTGTAGTTCGGTGAGTCCGTTGGCCCGGTGTCCCTGGTCGTAGGTGGCGGCGCCGTGGATGGTGTGCAGGGCGAGGCGTAGGGGTGGGGTCAGCAGGCCGGGGTCGTGGGCGAGTGTTTCGGCGGCGAGGCGCTGGGCTCGGGGTGGGTCGGCGCGTAGCAGTGCGGCGTGGGCGGTCAGGGTGGTCGCGGTGGCTGACCAGGTGGAGGGTCGCCAGCCGTGTCGGGAGGTGGCGGAGATCGCCTCGTTGCTGCGCACCAGCATCGTGCGGACCTCGCCGGAGGTGCGGGCGATGACGGCGAGTAGTACGTGGCATTGCATGGTCAGGTAGTCGAAGCCGTGGCGGTGGGCGAGGTCGAGTGCGGCGTCGAGTTCGGTGCGGGCCTCGGCCGGGTTGTCGTGTTGGAGCAGCGCGGTGCCGCGGGCCAGGTGGGCGAGTGCTTCCAACGGCGGTTCGGCCGACAGGGTGTCGAGGTCGGTTGCCTCGCTGATGTCGGTCGCCGTGGTCGGTGGGGGTTCCTGGGCCGGGGCGGCGAGTTGCTCGACGGCCGTGTGCAGGGCGGCAAGTTCGGGGGTGTCGTGGTCGGTCCGGTGTTTCCGTGCGTGCCGTAGGTCGGCTCGGGTTGCGGGTAGGTCGCCGGCTTCGAGGTGGGCCAGGGCGGAGATCAGGGCGAGGTGGGGGTCGGTGGCGGTGGTGTGGGCGCCGAGGTTGGACAGTGCGCGGCGTAGTGGCCGGTGGTCGCCGGTGAGGATCAGGGGTAGGGCGTAGCGGTGCAGCAGTTCGGTGAGCAGCGCGGGGTTGTGGCTGCGGGTGGCGTGCTCGAGGGCGTTGATCGGCTGGTTGTGGTCGGCCCACCAGCGGGTGGCGGTGGTGTGCAGGTCGGTGGCCCGGGTGGGCCCTTGGCGGTGCAGGTCGGCGGTCAGGTAGGTGCGCAGGAGTTCCTGGATGCGGTAGGTGTCGCGGGTCGGTGTGGTGGGGGTCAGCAGCGAGGTGTGGTGGGCGAGGTGGTCCAGCAGGCTGCCGGCGTCTTCCCGGCCGGTCAGCATGGCGGCCAACCGGGCGGGGACGGGGTCGCTGACGCTGATCACCCGCAGGAATTCTCGGGTGTCTTCGGGTAGCGCGGAGAGGATCTCTCCGGTCAGGTAGTCGGCGACCGAGTTGTCGTTGCCGGAGAACTGGTTGAGGAACGTGTCGGGGTTGGTGGTTCGGGTGAGTGCGAGTGCGGCCAGGCGCAGCCCGGCGGCCCAGCCGCCGGTGCGTTGGTGCAGCGTGTCGACTTGGGCGGGGGTGAGGTTCAGGCCGGATCGTTCGAGCAGGGTGGCGGTTTCGGTGGGGGAGAAGCGCAGCCGGTCGGCACGGAGTTCGTGGAGCCGGCCGGTGAGGCGCAGCCGGGGCAGGGACAAGGGTGGGTCGAACCGGCTGGACAGGATGAGCTGGAGGCCGGTGGGGCGGTTGCGGAGCAGGGTGTGCAGGCCGTGCAGGGCGATGGGGTCGTGGAGTTCGTGTACGTCGTCGAGGATCAGTGTGACCGGGTGGGGCAGCTGCGTGAGGGCGTCGGTGAGTTCGGCGAGGAACTCCGGTTGGGTGCTGGGTTGCCATGTCCGGGGGATGTGGAGGCGGCTGTCCGGCGGTACCGACGGGCAGGCGGCGAGCGCGGCTGTCACCGAGGTCCACAGCCGTTGCGGGTCGTTGTCGTCGCGGTCCAGGCTCACCCAGGCGGTGTCGGATCCGGTGCTGGTGTCCGCCCAGTCCGCGAGGAGCATCGTCTTGCCGTAGCCGGCCGGGGCGCAGACCAGCGTGACGTCGGCACAGCCGGCGGTGTCGAGGTCTGCCCGCAGCGTGGTGCGCACCACCATTTTCGATGGGACCTGGGGAATGGTGATCTTCGCCTGTGGAACCAACGACATCGCGCTCAACCCCCGGTCGGACGTGTTCGCGGACACCGTCCAGAGCCTGCGCGGATCGTCGTTGTGATCGTGCGCCGGAGTTTTCAGCATTTCTCCGGGCCTCGCGTTCTCTCGGCATGGGTCCTGCAGAGATGATCTCGGTGACCGGGGTGAGCGCGGGTCATTCCGGGAGGGTGAGCTGTGGTGAGGGGGATGACGGTCAGGGGACACCGGCGCGGTCGCGCTCGTAGAACCGGGACCCGAACCAGAACATCGCAGCGGACACGACACACAGCAGCGGCAGCACGGCAAGCGCGGCGGTCAGGCCGTACCGGTCCGAGACCCACCCCGCGAGGACCGGGCCGATCGCGAGCCCGACGAGGTTCTGTACTACGGCGAGGGTGGAGATGGCCGTCGCCCGCAGTGCCGGATGCACGACGTCGACCACCACCGCCGACACCGGCCCGACCGCGGCTGTCATCGTCGCGCCTCCGACCAGGATCAGGACGAACTGGGCCGATCCCGGATCGACGGCGGCGAACGCGGAGGTGAGCAGGCTGGCGGTGAGCACCGCACACGCGGCGGGCACCAGGAGCCGAGCCCGCGGGCTTCGCACAGCGGCGCGGTCCGCGAGGTGGGCGAACCCGATCATGCCGGCGAAACCGGCGAGGATGACCAGTGCGGTGCCCGCCGCCGCCCGGTCGACCGGCAGGCCGTAGGCGCGGTGCAGCTGGCTGGGCAGCCACGTGTAGAGCGTCGAGACGACCACCAGCTGGACAGCGTTGCCGATGTACCCCGCTGAACCGGACCGGGCCCGGAACAGCTCCCTCAGCACGCTCCGCGCCGTGCGGGCACCGGTCGCGGCGTCCAGCCGCACCGTCGGGTAGTCCCGGACCCGGAGGAACAGCAACGCCAAGGCCAGCCCCGGGGGCACGAAGACCCAGAACGCCGCGCGCCATCCCCAGCGCGCCACGATCACGCCGCCGAGGAGCACCCCCAGCATCGCACCCAGCGGCGCCGCCGCCTGGAACGCTCCGAGGACCGTCGCCCGGCGGTCCGGTGGGAACCTGGCTGCCAGGAGCGCGCCTGCGGCCGGGGCGTAGCCCGCCTCGCCGGCGCCGAGGGCGGCGCGCGCGAGGAGAAGTTGGCCGAAACTCTGGGCCGCTCCCGCCGCCGCCGCGGCGAGGCCCCAGACCGTGCCCATGACCGCGATCGCGCGTACTCGGCTCCACCGGTCCGCGAGCAGCGCGGCAGGGAAGGCGCCGAGCCCCACCATGACGGACACCACCGACACGAGCGCGCCGAGCTCCGAGTCCGACAACCCCCACTCGTCGTGCAGTGCAGGGAACATCGCTACGACGACCTGCCGGTCGGCGAAGTCGAGGAGCATCAGCGCGAATGCCGCGGCGAACACCATCCTCGGCCGGGAGACCTCGGCGCGGTCGACGTCGAGCGACCGGCGGCTTGCTGGCATCGCTGCACCCCCGGCGACCTCCGGTGACGGAAGTCGAGTGAATCCGGAGACGACAGCGAGGACAAGGTCCATCCAGCCCAAGGCCCACCCGGAGCAGCACGTCGGGCGACCCGTTGATGCCGCTGTGGATCGGGCCGCGGAGGAGCCCTACACCGAGCCCTTTTCATCCCGGCCGGGTGACGACCGCGGCCTCCGGAGGCTGGACGGTGGCCACAACATTCGACTTCTCCAGCGACTGGGTGGTTCCGATGGGTGTCGAGGCCTCACCGCCGGTCCGGTCCGACGGGCCGCGGCCCTCGGTGAGCCGGCGCGCTGCCGCCGCGGCGGGACTGCTCGCGGCGGCAGCAGCGCTCGCCCTGGTCGTCGTCGGACTCCTCGACTCGCCCCTGCGGCTGGGCCTCGCGCTGATCGCGCTCTGCGTTGCCCTGATGGCCGCCTGGACCGCACTGGTGAACCGCGGCACACGCCGCGTCCTGGCTGCGGTCGTCGCCGTCGTGGGGCTCGTCGGACTGGTCGCTCTGTTCGACCTGCGCTCGATCGTACGGCTCGGCCTGGTGGTCGGGCTCGTGCTGGTCTCAGCGGCGGCCGCTCGGTTCGCACTCGCCCACGACCTCGCCCCGGCGGCGTCCGACAGCCGAAAGGTCGGCGCCGCGCAGCACGGGGTGCTCCTGATGAACCCGTGGTCGGGCGGCGGCAAGGTCGAGCGCTTCGACCTGGAGGCCGAGGCCCGACGGCGCGGCGTCACACCGATCGTCCTGCGTCGGGGTGACGATCTCCGTGCGCTCGCCGAGCAGGCTGTCGACGCGGGCGCCGACGTGATCGGGATGGCCGGGGGCGACGGGTCGCAGGCACTGGTCGCCGACGTGGCCCGGCGTCATGACCTGCCCTTCGTCTGTGTGCCGGCCGGGACCCGCAACCACTTCGCGCTCGACCTCGGACTCGACCGGGCCGACGTGGCGGCGGCGCTGGCCGCCTACGGCGATGCGGTGGAGCGGCGTATCGACCTCGCGACGATCGGCGACCGGGTCTTCGTCAACAACGCCTCGATGGGGGTGTACGCGACAGTCGTGCAGTCCGACGCATACCGAAACGCCAAGCTGGCCACCACCGCTCAACTCCTGCCCGACCTCCTCGGCCCGTCCGCGCCGCCGTTCGATCTGCGCTTCCACGGCCCTGGCGGGGAGAGCGGGATCTCCGCCGACATGGTTCTGGTCTCCAACGACGTCTACCGCCTGGAGAGCATGAGCGGGTTCGGGACCCGCGCCCGGATCGACGACGGGGTTCTCGGCGTCGTCACCGTCGCCGTCGATCGCGCCAGGGACCTCCCCGCCCTCATCTCGGCCGAGGCCACCGGGCGCATCAGCCGCTTCCCCGGCTACCACGAATGGACCACGTCCGAGTTCATCGTGGACTCCGGACAGCCACTGGTCGACGTCGGAGTCGACGGTGAGGCGTTGCAACTGCCACCACCGCTGCGCTTCCGTTCGCTGCCCGGCGCGCTCCGGGTCCGCACCCCACTCGATGCGCCCGGCGCGTCGCCCGCCGCCCTGCGCCCGGCCGGGCCGTGGCGGACCGCCACAGCACTCGTCCGTGTCGTGGGCGGCAGTCCGGGACGGTGACCCGGCCCGGCCGAGAACGCCGCCCGCCCGCGTATCGCCGTGTTGATGAGAGGAAGAGACGATGACGATAGGACCTGTTCAGCTGATCGTGCTCGGATTCAAGAGTCCGGACTTCCACGGTGAGATCATCGCGGAGCTGGAGCGGTTGAAGGAGACCGACACCGTCCGCGTGATCGACGCACTCGCCGTGTTCAAGGACGCCGACGGGGAGGTGGAGGCCATGCACCTCAGCAACCTGTCGACGGACGAGGCGATCGAGCTCGGCAGCAAGGTCGGCGCGTTGATCGGCCTGGGCTTCGAGGGCGAGCAAGGACTCGAGGCGGGCGCCACGGCCGGGGCCGAGGCAGCAGCCGACGGAATCTCGGTCTTCAGTGAGGACGACGCGTGGGACGTGCTCGGGGAGATCCCGAACGACTCGGCCGCGGCCCTCTTGCTGATCGAGCACCACTGGGCGGTTCCACTGCGGGACGCGGTTTTCCGCGCCGGCGGGTTCCGGATCGGCGACGGGTTCATCAGCCCCTTGGACCTCATCGGGATCGGGCTGGTCACGGCCACGGAGGCCGCGGAGTTGCACGGTCTCGAGACGGCGTCCGCGTCGATCTGACCCGGACGATCAGTACGGAACCGGAGGAGGTGCCATGTTCGGATCACGCAGGGTCGCCCGACGGACGGCGAGGCGGACAGCCCGGCGTCGCGACCGCCGCGACTGAGGCACGATGATCGCCCATTCCGCCGGCCGGGACACGGCCGGTGGAATGGCCGCGAGTGCCTGACGGTCGTCCGGGTGGTCGGGCACCCACCGCCAGGAGAAGCACGCGGTGGCGATGCCGCCGATGAGCGAGGGAGCCCGGGGCACGGTCAGTGCAGTGCCAGCTTCAAGGCGATGACGGCCACGCCGAGCAGACCGCTCATGGCCGCCCACCCGAGTGCGCCGGCCACAGTGGCGTCCGAGCGGCGCGCGGCGCCGTATCCCAGGCCGGCGAGCAGCACGGTGGACAGGCACAGCGCCGACAGCACGGCGGGCCGCAGCTCAGCACCGAGGACCGATACGGCGAGCAGCGCGATAACCGGGGTGTAGGAGGACTCCAGCATCGGCCAGCCGTGCCGCAGCGCGGCCAGGACCTTCCGCCGGTCGAGAACCCCCCCTCGGGCTCCGGCAGCGAGCAGCTCGGCGTAGCGCTCCGTCGCCCAGTACACGAACAACGTGGCGACGACCGCGATGACGACCTGGCCGAGAGTGCCGTGCAGGCTCGCCGCCACCATGACCGCTGCACCCACGACAGTTCCGTGGATCGCATCCGCGAGCTCCCGCTCCTTCGTCCACCGGAAGCCGAACCGGCCGACGGTCCGTGGGACTGTGGCGTCGGGGACCTCGTCCTCGTCTGCTGCCGCGCTTCGGTCGGGTCCCGAGCCCGACGGCCCCGATTCCCGGTTCACATCGAAGGCTAGCGAGCGCCCGTCGGCGTAGGCGGGGTGCTGGTTTCGGGCCGGCGGCCCAGCAGCTTTGCCTTGGCGTGTTGGAACTCCTCGTCGGAGATGGTGCCTCGGTCTCGGAGGTCGGCGAGTTTGGTGAGTTCGTCGGCGGTGCTCGTGTTGGTTGCGGCGGTGTCGCGGACGTACTGGTCGAACGCTTGCTGGTTGCGTTGTGCCTGGGCCAGCGTGCGTTCGTTCATCGAGCGTCCACGGGCGATCAGGTAGACCAGGACGCCGAGCCATGGGAAGAAGATCAGGAATATCGTCCAGAGTGCTTTGCCCCATCCGGACATCTGGTGGTCTCCGAAGAGGTCGGCGAAGATCCTGAACAGCAGTACGATCCAGGCGAACAAGATCATGAACCAGAAGATGGACCCGATCACGCTCCAGAAATCCATGTCGCACTCCTTCGTGTACGCCGTACGGGCCGCATGGGTGCGGGGCCGCTGCTGGTTGACGGGGTAACGGTGGCGTGGTTGCTGGTTGATCCGCATCACCCGTGTCGGGCGAGGTTGGATCGGGTGCGGCTGGTGGGTGTTGTGCTCGTCGTCGGTGTCGGTTCGTTCGCCCGTCGCGGGTGGTGTGGGTGGTGGTGTCCGGCTCCTACCGTCGTTGCATGACCACACCTGTTCCTGAGCCCGGTCTCGTCGGGGCGGTGTCGACGCCGCTTGCGAACGGCGGGGGCCCGCGGCGTGGTGCTCTGCCGCGTGCTTTGGTGATCCTCATCGGTGCGGCCGCGGTGGTGGTGGTGGTGGCCGGTGTTCAGGCCACGGCGTGGTTGATCGGGCCGGCGTTCATGGCGTTGATCGTGGTGATCGCGGTGGCGCCGGTACAGGGTTGGTTGACTCGTCATGGTTGGCCGGGGTGGGCGACCACGCTGGCGGTGGTGTTGCTGGTTTATGCGATCTTGCTGGGTTTGGCGCTGGGGATCATCGTCTCGTTGGCTCGGTTGGGGACCGAGTTGCCGCAGTATGCGTCGAAGGCTCAGGGTTTGGTGGATTCGGCGACGGCCAAGTTGGCCACGTTGGGTGTGGGGCCCGAGCAGATCAAGCAGGCCGCGGGTTCGTTGAATTTGGGCAAGTTGGCGAGCGTGATCGGTGCGTTGTTGAGCAGCGTGGCGGGGCTGGCATCGAACTTCGTGTTCCTGCTGGCGCTGTTGCTGTTCCTCAGCGTGGAGGCCGGTGGTGCCGGGGATCGGATCGCGTCGATCGCGGCGGATCGGCCGCGGATCGCCGAGGCACTGGATCATTTTGCTTGGGGTACCCGGCAGTATCTGTTGGTGACCACGGTGTTCGGGGCGATCGTTGCGGTGCTGGACACGGTTGCGCTGGCGTTGCTGGGTATTCCGCTGGCGGTGACGTGGGGGTTGTTGTCGTTCGTCACGAACTACATTCCGAATATCGGGTTCATTCTGGGGTTGGTGCCGCCGGCCCTGCTCGGGCTGCTCACCGGCGGGCCGGGGATGATGGTGATCGTAATTGTGGTGTATTGCGTGCTCAACACTGTCATTCAGTCGGTTATTCAGCCGCGGTTCATTGGGGACGCGGTCGGGTTGTCGGTTACGGTGACTTTTGTGGCGCTGTTCTTCTGGGCGTGGTTGCTCGGCCCGCTCGGGGCGATTCTGGCGATTCCGATCACTCTGCTGTGCAAGGCTTTGCTGGTGGATATCGATCCGCAGGCCCGATGGGCCGACGCGTTGCTGCGGGCCTCGGCCAAGGAACACGACCCGACCGAACCTCCGCCGGTGAAGAAGCCGCGTCGTCGCCGAGGCAGTCATCGTGCAGACCCGGTCGACGGCACGGACGGTCAGGTCGTCGAGCAGTCGGTCGGCGGGACGCCGGAGGTGTCGTAGGGGACGACGGCCGCGGGCAGTTGCTGGAGGGAGACCAACTCCAAGCCCAGCGCGCGGCACAACCCGAGGAGCTCACGCAGATGTGCCTCGTCGACCACATGGGCATAGATGATCGATTCTGGTGGTACGGGCTGAACGATCATGTCGCTGAACGCGTCCCGAGCACGGTCCGACATCAGTCCACTCACCCGGAGCTCGTAGCGCACCCCCGCCATGTCCTCTCACCTCCGAGAACCCGGGCCGCCCTGCCCGTCAGCGCGTCGTCGCCGGCTACGTCGAGAACGGTCGGCCACGCCCGGAAATGCCACAATCGCTCCTTCGGTCCGCTGTGGCATCGCCCGTACCGGATGACGGTCCGACCGACAGGTACCCGGAATCCGGGGTGCATGCGATCCTGGCGCCACACCCGCACTCCTCCGCGGTCCGGAACCTGGATGAGCGCATGCGGGTTCCAACCCTGTGGGCGCGGCCGACCGTCGTGATCGATGTGGGTGGGCGCGATCCGGCGGCCGCGGCTCGGCTCGGCTCGGCTCGGCTCACGGTTGGTCTGCTGACCGCGGTCGTACTGCTCGCGGGAGTACTGTCGGCCCGGTGACGACCGTCTTGCTGGTTGCGATCGTACTGGTCGCGGTGATGTTCCTCGTCGTTGTCGCGGCCGTTGCGCTCGCGGCTCGCGCGTACAGCCGTCGCCGGCTCGGCGACGCCCGCGCGCAGGCTCGGCACTGGGTCGAACGTCTCGGTGCCGAGTTGCTGGTGCTGGACGCCGCGGCGGTTCGCCGCCGAGTGGTCGACCCTGCGGGGCTGGGGGAAGCTGCTGAGCGATTTGCCGCCGCCAATGCCGAGCTGGCGGCCGCGAGGTCCCGACGGCAGTGCCGGATCGCTCAGGACACTGCCGTCGAAGGTCTGCACCACGTTCGGACGGCGCGACGGTCGATGGGCCTCGATCCCGGCCCCCGGGTACCTGGTCAGGGAGTGGCGGACACCATCCGTGCGGCGTTGGCCGACGGGAACTGGTCGATGCCGAGGCTGGCCGAGGCGGTCCTGGCTGATGCGGGCGAGCGTGCCCGGCCGCTGCTCGCTGGTTCTACCCTGCCGACCGACTGGATCGGCCAGAAGCAGCAGCAACGGATGCGTCCGGGGGACCGCCGGCGCTGATCGATATCTCACCGCGTGAGAGGCAGCCATCCGGCGCCCGCGGGAACACCTGACGACCGGATCCGCGCGTCGCCTACCTGGAATCTGTCCGACCGCCGGTGTGAGTGCCGCGACGTGCACGCCACCAGTGCCAGACGAGCGTCACGATGATCGCGCCGACGAGTGAGCCGATGATTCCACTCGGCCGGAAGGCCAAGCCGTCGCCCGAAAGGAGGC
>JAEUJO010000045.1 GCA_016794615.1 Pseudonocardia sp.
CGTCCGGCACGCGGACCGTCACGGTGGACGCGGACGGCGACCGCGCCGCGATCGTGCACCACGCGGCGTCGGCCGCGGTCGGCGCGCCGCTCGTGGTCGTGCTGCACGGCGCCCGGGGCACCGCCGCGGGCATGCAGGCGAAGCTGGGCTGGGACGCGCTCGCCGACCGGGAGGGCCTCGTCGTCGCCTACCCCGACGGGCTCGATCGCACGTGGAACGCGGGCAGGTGCTGCGGGCCGGCGCGGGACCGGAGGGTCGACGACATCGGCTTCCTCGACACGCTGGTCGAGACGCTGCGCCGGGACGACGCCGTCGGCCCGATCTACGCCGTCGGGTTCTCCAACGGCGCGATGATGAGCTACGCGTGGGCCTGCGCCCGGCCCGGGACGCTCGCCGGGATCGGGCCCGTGGCGGGCGCGCTGACCGTCGACTGCCCCGCGCCCGCGCCGCTGACCGTCGTGGCCGTGCACGGGACGCGCGACGAGCGGGTGCCGATCCGGGGTGGCCGCGGACCGTCCGGTGTCGTCTTCCCCGCGCTCGACGCCTCGCTCGCTCCGTTCCGGACCGCCGCCGAATGCCCGGCGACCGGCGCCGTGGTCGACGCCGCTCCCGCCCGGGTCGACGAGCGGGCGTGCGACGGGTACGCCGTGGTGAGCGACGTCGTCGACCGCCTTCCGCACGTCTGGCCCGGGGCGGGGCCCGACGCGGGCCGGACCGACGGGCCGTTGGACGCCACCGGCTTCCTGTGGGCGCACCTGCGCGGGTGAGCGAGCTGATCAGCTTCCGACGAACGCCATCGTCAGGTCGATCCGCCCGGACCCCGGGTCGAGGGGGCCGGGTCCCCGACACGCGCCTGCGCGACGCCGGCTCCGTCGTGGTCGCCGACCCCGCCACCTGAGCCGGGCTCGTCGCTGTCGGCCTTCCCGCCGGTGCGGGGTGACCGTCACGGGCCGAGGTGTACGAACGGTGCCCACCGCGAGGGCGTGCCGGGGTCGTGGCCGCGCAGGTCGAGCATCAGGTCGTGGACGGCGGTAGCCGACCGGGCCGGGCAGAAGATCCCGTTCGCGCACAGCACCCGGTAGATCCGCCGCGCCGCGGCGCGGGCCGGCCGGTCACCCACAGGCCACAGCGTGGCGATCACCCGGTGGTACCCGGCATGCTGCATCGCCGCGGCGAGGTTCAGCGCCTCGTCGGCCAGATCGGCTCCGCCGAGGGCGCTGTGGCAGGCCGAGAGGTACGCACCGGCCGCGGGGGTGCGGGGGCCGCGGGCGAGCTCGGTGAGCCCCAACCGCCCGTCGGCGAGCAGGAACGCGGCCCGCGACGGCTGGGCGAGGTCCTGCTCGGCGTGGCAGGCCAGATGCGCCCAGGTGAGACCGGCCGTCGGCCCGCGCAGGGCGGCCGCGACCTCGTCGCGGCGAGCGTCGTCGAGGCGGGTGAACCCGGTGTTGGCGGGCAGGGCGGCGGCCAGCTCGTCGAGCTCGGTCGCGACGCCGGGCAGCGGCGCCCAGCCGGGCACCTGCGCCGCGGCGACGCCGACGACATGGCGGCACTCGTCGTCCGAGGCCGCAGCACTGCGCACGAGCGCGGTGACCGTCGGCGTGTACGAGCTGACCACGCGGTCCGGCGCCGAGCCCGCTGCGTGCAGGGGGAGCGCGGTGAACGGTCCGGTGGGGCACCACCACACCCGCGGGCCGGCGGTGACGGCGTCGAGCACCGGGTCGACGACGACCTCCCCCAGCCAGGCCAGCAGGTCCGCCAGCCGCCGCTCGGCCGCGCGGCGCTCCGCCAGACCGGACGGGTCGACCACGATGTCGAGCGCGCCGTAGTAGTCGCCGAGCCGGTCGGCGAGCGCGTCGAGGTCCAGCCGGGTGAGTGCGACCGTGCGCGGCCCGTCGCCGTCGAGCAGCAGCGCGTGCCGCCCGTACCGGCTGACCAGCACGAAGACGACGGTGCCCGCGTCGATCCGCAGTGGCACGGTCGGGAAGAGCGCCTCGGCGAGCCCGGGCCGGGCTCGTAGCTCGGCGACCGCCGCGTCCCAGGCGGCGGCCGCGGTGATGCGGGCGTCGGCACCTGCCGGTGTCGCGACCGCGTCATCGGGTTCGGCGTCCAGCACCGCGCGCGCCGCGTCGAGCCGGTCGGCCAGCTCGGGGGCCGTCCGGCGCAGACCCGTCAGATCCGCGCCGGTCTCCGTCCGCTGGTTCCACAGCACCGTCCGGCCGCGCTCCAGCAGCGCGAGTGCCCGCGCCGGTTCGCCGAGCCGCAGCGCTGCGGCCGCCGCCTCGGCGGCGAGCCACCGCGTGGCCCGCAGCGGGCGCTCCCGGCCTTCCCGATCGGCGCCCTGCCACGCGGCGGCGGGCAGCAGGTCGATCGCGGTTCCGTAGGCCGCGCACGCCGCGGGCCACCGTCCGGTGTCGGCCGCGAGCCGGGCCGCGGTCTCCGCGGCGACGAACCGCTGCTGCGCCGGGGCCGTGGTCGTCGTGGCGGCCAGCAGAAGCAGGTCGAGGGCGCGGGCGAGGTCGGCCTCGTCACCGGTGCGCACATAGCGGTCGCGGTGGCTGCCCGCCAGGTTGGACAGCACCGTGGCATGCTCCGGGTGCGCCGGTGGCGTGCTCGCGACGGCCTCGACGTGCAGCCGGTGTGCCTCCTGCAGGTCCGCCGGGTCCCCCCGTAGGCGTAGCGAGTTGGCCAGGTCGGCGAGCCACGGCCCGCGCATCGGGTCGTCCGGCCGGGCCAGACGCACCGCCTCGCGGCGCACGTCGATCGTCGCGGCCAGGTCGTCGACGGTGTCGCGGCGCAGGTCGAGCGCCGAGCCCAGGGCGGCGAGCAGGTCGGGCAGCCGGCTCGCATCGGCCTCGGCGTCGAGCGCGGCGCGGTAGGCGGTGACGGCCGCGGTGACGTCGCCGGGCAGCCCGGTCTGCTCGGCCCGCAGGCGCAGGGCGTGCGCCCGGGCGGCGAGCCACCGCGCGGCCCCGACCCGGCGGGGCGTGATGCCGGTGACGGCCCTGTCGTGCCAGGCGATCGCCTCGACGAGATCGCCCGCCGCGCCGTGGCGCAGGTGGCGGCGCACGAGCGCCGAACCGAGCTGGGAGCAGAACACGGCGTGGTCGCGGTGCCCCGGCCCGGCGAGCTCGACGGCCTCCCGCATCAGGCGCACCGCTTCGTGCACCGCGGCGGTGTCGCCGGTCGCCGACGCGTGCGCGCGCAGCACCAGGGCGAGCTGGGCGAGGTGGGTCGCGTGCGCCGCCGGGTGGCCCGCGGTGAGCGCGGCCGCACGGCGGTAGCCGTCGGCCGCGGCGGCCAGGGTGTCGTCGCCGAGCGTCTCCGCGGCGGCGAGCAGCGCACCCGCCTGGTTGGCCAGGATCGTGGCCAGGTCCGGGTCGGT
>JAEUJO010000062.1 GCA_016794615.1 Pseudonocardia sp.
CCGCGGACACCGCGTTCATGACCACCCACCGCGGCGCCGTCACGCTGACCGAGATGACGGTGACGGCGACGGCGGACGACCTGCCGTTCGACGACCCGGCGACGGTGGTCGAGCTGCGCTGAGCGCGGCCCCCACCACCCCCGTGCACACCCCCACGGCCGGTGCACAACGTGCGCCATGTGCACCGGCGGCACGCGATGTGCACGCACGGCGGGGTGCACCAGCGGCGGGCGGTGTGCACGCACGGCGGGCCGACCCCACCACCCCCCGTGCACACCCCCACGGCCGGTGCACAACGTGCGCCATGTGCACCGGCGGCACGCGATGTGCACGCACGGCGGGCGGTGTGCACGCGCGGCGGGCGGTGTGCACCAGCGGAGCACAGGCTCCACCACCCCCCGTGCACACCCCCACGGCCGGTGCACAGCGTGCGCCATGTGCACCGGCAGCACGCGATGTGCACGCGCCGCGGGCGGTGTGCACGCACGGCACCCGGTGTGCATGCGCCACGGTGAGCACCAGCGGCACACCGGCCCTACCACCCCCGTGCACACCCCCACAGCCGGTGCACAACGTGCACCATGTGCACCAGCGGCACGCGATGTGCACGCGCGGCGGGCGGTGTGCACCAGCGGCACACCGACCCCACCACCCCCCGTGCACACCCCCACGGCCGGTGCACAACGTGCGCCATGTGCACCGGCGGCACGCGATGTGCACGCGCCGCGGGCGGTGTGGACCAGCGACACACCGACCCCACCACCCCCCGTGCACACCCCCACGGCCGGTGCACAACGTGCACCATGTGCACCAGCGGTACGCGGTGTGCACGCGCGGCGGGCGGGTGTGCACGCGCCGCGGTGTGCACCAGCGGAGCACAGGCTCCACCACCCCCCGTGCACACCCCCACGGCCGGTGCACAACGTGCACCATGTGCACCAGCGGCGGGCGGTGTGCACACACGGCGGGCGGTGTGCACGCGCCGCGGTGCCCCGCCGCGCCGAGGGCACGACGGGGCACCGGACACGGTCAGCTGCAGCCGCTGGTGGAGCCACAGCCCTCGCACACGTAGCACGACCCCGCCGGCCGCATCTTCGTGCCGCAGGTCATGCACAGCGGCGCGTCCGCGGCCTTCCCGAGGTGCAGCTCCAGCAGCTCGGTGGAGCTGTGGGCCTCCACCGGCGCGGGGGTGATCCCCACGGGCATGACCGGGCCCGAGCCGTGCTCGACGCCCGAGCGCAGCTCCTCCAGGTCGACCTCGGCCGCGCCGTAGCTCTCGGCGACCTGGGCGGTGCGCTCCTCCGCGGAGAAGATGCCCAGCTGCGCGCGCTTCTCGTACGGCAGGTGGTCCAGCGCGAGTCGGCGGAACAGGTAGTCCATGACGCTGGTGGCGATCCGCACGTCCGGGTCGTCCGTCATGCCCGCCGGCTCGAAACGCAGGTTCGAGAACTTCGAGACGTAGAACTCCAACGGGATGCCGTACTGCAGGCCCACAGAGATCGACATGGAGAAGGCGTCCATGACACCGGCCAGCGTCGAGCCCTGCTTGCCGAGCTTGACGAAGATCTCCCCGAGCCCGTCGTCCGGGTAGGAGCCCGAGGTCAGGTAGCCCTCCGCGCCACCGACCGTGAACGACACCGTCTGGCTCGGCCGCTTCTTCGGCAGGCGCTTGCGGACGGGGCGGTACTCCGCGGGATCATGCACAGCTTCCGCGGTCGCGGCCGGCCTGGCCTTCTTGCCCGCCGACAGCGGCTGCCCGACCTTGCAGTTGTCGCGGTAGATCGCCATCGCTTTGAGGCCCGACCGCCAGCCCTCGAGGTAGATCCTCTCGACGTCCTCGACCGTGGCCGCCTCCGGCATGTTCACGGTCTTCGAGATCGCGCCGGACAGGAACGGCTGCACCGAGGCCATCATCCGCACGTGCCCCATGGGAGCGATCGACCGCTCGCCCATCGCGCAGTCGAACACCTCGTAGTGCTCGCGGCGCAGGCCGGGCGCATCGACCACGTGCCCGTGCTCGCCGACGAACTCGACGATCGCCTCCGCCTGCTCCGGCTGGTACCCGAGCTTGGCCAGCGCCCGCGGAACCGTCTGGTTGACGATCTGCATCGACCCGCCGCCGACCAGTTTCTTGAACTTGACCAGCGCGAGGTCCGGCTCGATCCCCGTGGTGTCGCAGTCCATCATCAGGCCGATCGTGCCGGTCGGCGCGAGCACCGAGGCCTGCGCGTTGCGCCACCCGTTCGTCGCCCCGATCGCGAGGGCGTCACGCCAGGCGACGGTGGCCAGGCGGTGGATGTCGACGCTGGCCGGGAACGTGCGCACGTCGTCGTTCGCCGCGGCGTGCTTGCGCATCACCCGCTGGTGCGACTCGGCGTTGCGGGCGTAGCCGTCGTACGGCCCGACGACCCCGGCGAGCTCGGCCGAACGCTGGTAGGCGGCACCGGTCATCAGCGAGGTGATCGCCGCGGCCAGCGAGCGGCCGCCCTCGGAGTCGTAGGCGTGCCCGGTGGCCATCAGCAGGGCGCCGAGGTTGGCGTAACCGATGCCCAACTGGCGGAACCGGCGGGTGGTGTCGGCGATCGGCTCCGTCGGGAAGTCCGCGAAGCAGATCGAGATGTCCATCGCCGTGATGATCAGCTCGACGGCCTTCCGGAACCGGACCGCGTCGAACGTCCCGTCCTCGCCGAGGAACGTCAGGAGGTTGAGCGAGGCGAGGTTGCAGCTGGAGTTGTCGAGGTGCATGTACTCACTGCAGGGATTGGACGCGGAGATGCGCCCCGACTCCGGGCAGGTGTGCCAGTCGTTGATCGTGCCGTCGTACTGGATACCCGGATCCGCGCATTCCCAGGCCGCCTGCGAGATGCCCCGGAACAGCTTCTTGGCGTCGACGGTCTCGATGACCTCGCCCGTCATGCGGGCACGCAGCCCGAACTCGTCGCCCGACTCGACCGCGCGCATGAACTCGTCCGTGACGCGCACCGAGTTGTTCGCGTTCTGGTACTGCACCGAGGTGATGTCCGAGCCGCCGAGGTCCATGTCGAACCCGGCGTCGCGCAGCACCCGGACCTTGGCCTCCTCCTTGGCCTTGGTCGAGACGAACTCCTCGATGTCCGGGTGGTCCACGTCGAGGACGACCATCTTCGCCGCGCGCCGGGTGGCGCCACCGGACTTGATGGTGCCGGCGCTGGCGTCCGCGCCGCGCATGAACGACACCGGGCCCGAGGCGGTGCCGCCGGAGGACAGCAACTCCTTCGAGGACCGGATCCGCGACAGGTTCAGCCCCGCACCGGAACCGCCCTTGAAGATCAGACCCTCTTCCCGGTACCAGTTGAGAATGGATTCCATGGTGTCGTCCACGGAAAGGATGAAGCAGTTGTGCACACGAAGGCCTGCGGCGAGGAACTCGCCGGACTCGGTCTGGATGTCGTAGACGTGCTGCTTCCCGAGCCGCTCGACGCGCGCGATCTGCAGGCGCTTCACGTCGCGGGCCGGCATACCCGGCAGATCGAACGACGCCTCGAGCGTCGCCGCCTTGACCGGGTCGATGAACCCGATCTCGTCAGCGAAGATCCGGCGATCGCCGCCGTTCTGGATGCGAATCCCCCAGAGGTCGTGTCGATCCGGCCGAGGATCCGCCTTGCGGCCGACCCGAGCGAAGATCCCGAACCGTCCGAGAAGGGCCTGGACGCCTCGGATCAGCTGCTCGCTGATCATATCCAGGCCGACGAGGGTGGACGAAGCACGGCGCGACACGTACCCCTCGGCCTGGAACAGGCTCTGCAGGTAGCACGCCACAACAGGCAGCGGGGCGGTGAACAGGTGGGCGGGCACGACCATGTCAGTACCGCGGGCGCGCAGGCCCCACCGCTCGACAAAGTCGGTGAGCTGCTCTCCGCACAGGCGGGTGCGACGACAGTCGAGCGAGGTGTCCTGGGTCACGACGGCGCGCTCGTGGCGGTGCACGTCCGGGAACACGGTGTCCAGGGCACCGGTCACCCACTCGAGCTCCGCCGGGGTGACCGTCATGGCCTCGATCGTCAGCGAGCGGTTGCTGCCGGTGTCGTGCTGCCCCACGAATCCGTCGGACTGCAGCCAACCAGCCAGCGAGGCCTCGGCGAGCCGAGCGACCTCGACCACGGCCTCACGATCCGAATGCGTGCGGTGCCACTCCAGCGCGTCGCCAGGCTGCAACGTGCCGGCCTCGACCCACCGTCCGTGGCCCACGCTCGCGCTCTTCCACACCACGTGGTCCGGGGTCAGGTCAAGCTGGTGCCCGGCCTCGGTGTGCAGCCGGATGACCTCGCGCACGCCGTTGGCCTTCGTCGCCACGATCTTGGTGAGCCCCTGGACGTCGAAGATCTTGGTACCGACGGCGTCGCGCTCGACCAGCTCACCGATGGGCATCAAGCCCGTGGGCGTACTCACGAGCGTGTCGAACGTCAGGCACGCCGACACCTGCTGCGGTGACGTCGTGCCGACGTTGAACCACACCGGGGAGTTGAAGCTGAACACCTGGCGAAGGAGCATCCAGGTCAGTTCGTGAGCGAAGATCTCCGCGTCGTGCTCCGTCGCGAAGTAGCCGTGTTCGAGGCCGGCGCGGTGGTAGACCCCCACCACGCGGTCGATGAGCTGGCGGAGGCTGGACTCGCGCTGGGGCGAACCGACAGCGCCGCGGAAGTACTTGCTGGTGACGATGTTCGTGGCGTTGACCGACCAGAACTCCGGGAACTCGACGCCGCGCTGCTCGAAGTTCACCGTGCCGTCGCGCCAGTTCGTCATCACGACGTCGCGGCGCTGCCAGGTGACCTCGTCGTAGGGGTGGACGCCGGGGGTGGTGTACACCCGCTCGACGGTCAGTCCCTTCCGCTCGCCCGTGCGACCGGCCTTCCGTCCGCGTCCCGGAGCGGCGGCGGGGGATCCGGCGGTCTCGGTCATGCTCTCCCTCTCCTTGCGGCTCCACCCTGGGGCGGCGGGCCGCGGTCGGCGTCTGACTCAGTACGCATTCAGCTGGCTCTGGCTCAGCTGGGCAGGACGTGTCGTGCAGGTTCGGATACAGCGGTGCCCGGGCGGTGGCACGGATGAGCGCCAACGGTGTGGCGCGGGTACAGGGACCGGTCAGCCCGGTGGAGCGGCGTCGACCTGCGGGGCCGTTCGACGCAGCTCGGCGATCTCCTTCTCGAAGTCTTCGATGGAGGAGAAGGATCGGTAGACGCTCGCGAAGCGCATGTAAGCCACTTCGTCCAGCTCGCGGAGCGGGCCGAGGATGGACAGCCCGACCTCGTGGCTCGGGATCTCGGCCGCCCCGCCTGCGCGGACCGCCTCCTCGACCCGGTGGGCGAGCTGCGCGAGCGCGTCTTCGTCGACCGGACGCCCCTGGCAGGCCCGCCGGACGCCGCTGACCACCTTGTCGCGGCTGAACGGCTCGGTGACGCCGCTGCGCTTGACGACGGCGAGCACCGCCTCCTCGACGGTGGTGAACCGGCGGCCGCACGCGGTGCAGGATCGTCTGCGGCGGATGGCCTGACCGTCGTCCACCTCGCGGGAGTCGATGACCCGGCTGTCGCCGTGCCGGCAGAACGGGCAGCGCATGACAACCCCTCCCTGCTCGGCCATCCCCCAGTACTGGGAGAACAGCAGCGATGTAACCACAACATGTAGGGGTTGGCAAAGCCGGGGCGGCTCCGGTCGCCGTGTCGCCCGGATCGTGGGACGAGCGGCACGCCCCTCGTGGCGGGCGTGCGCAGAGCGTCAGCCCCCCGCCACCCGAAGCACCTGGCCGGGCTCCAGCCGCACCGACCGAAGGTCGTTCCCGACGGCGATCCGCTCGGCGACGGCCGCCACCTCGGGCCCCGGTCGCCCGGGGGCGACCCGCGCGGCGACGTCCCACACCGTCTCACCGGGCGCGGCGGTGACGACCACCGGGGCGGGCGCCCGCACGGGAACCGGCACGGGTTCGGCGACCCGGACGAGCAGGCCGAGGGCGACGACGACCGCGGCGGACGCCGCCACCACGGCGGCCCCGGAGACCGCACGCCACAGCCGCGAGACGCTCCCGCCCGGGTGGACGGCGCGGCGGGCCAGCACCCGCGGACCGGAGCCCGGCCGCGCGACACCATGACCCAGGGACCCACCGGGCCGGTCGACCGCTTCACATCCGGGAGCAGGCTCCCGCACCGGCCTCGGCACCTCGACCGGACGGACCAGCACCAACGCCCGCGCCGGGCGCACCGGCCGCGGCCCCCTGGCGGGCCGCCGACCCTCGCTTTCGCGCGTCCACCGGCCCGGCCGCCGCTCCCCTCCTCGTTCGAACCCCGTACGACCCTGCTCCACCCGCTCGCGCATGTCGCCTCCGCTGCTCACGCCGTGTTCGCGAGCGCCTCCTAGAACGGATGTTCGAGAGGCGCTGCCGAAGTGTGTACCACCGGCCACCGACAAAACCAGGGAAGTCAGCGTGTCGTTCGAACATGTGTTTGGAACTGTCGGTGATCGGGGCTACCGTTTCCGCGAGTGCCGGTGGTCCGGCGGCACGCGCACGGGCACCGGCGGCACGAGGAGGAGCGAGAACATGGCACGCGACGAGGGCTGCGGGGGGGTCGGTGGAACCGGCGTCGAGAGCGCCCCGGCGAGCGGGCGGGACGCGGCGGGGGGTGGTGCGGTGAGCGCGTTCCCGGATCCTCCGACGGATGCGGCGAACCTGACGCCGCGGCAGCGCAAGGTCCTCGAGGTCATCCGCGACTGGGTGGAGCGCTTCGGCTACCCGCCGAGCGTGCGCGAGATCGGCGACGCGGTGGGCCTGACGTCCACCTCGTCGGTGCACCACCAGTTGCGGACGCTGGAGCGCAAGGGCTACCTGCGGCGGGACCCGCACCGCACCCGCGCGGTCGACGTGCGCGGCCCGGACGACCCGGTCGCGGACGAGGCCGGGGCCGAGGTCGGCCTGGACACCGTGGCGGGCCCGCTCGCCCGCCGGCCCGAGCCCGCGTTCGTGCCGCTGCTCGGCGACATCGCCGCCGGCGGCCCGATCCTGGCCGAGCAGGCGGTGGAGAGCGTGTTCCCGCTGCCCCGCGAGATCGTCGGCGAGGGCACGCTGTTCCTGCTCAATGTCCGCGGCGACTCGATGGTGGACGCGGCGATCCGCGACGGCGACTGGGTGGTGGTGCGCCAGCAGCCGGTCGCGGAGAACGGCGAGATCGTCGCCGCGATGATCGACGGCGAGGCGACCGTCAAGACCTTGCGGCGCCGCGACGGGCACGCGTGGCTGATGCCGGCGAACCCCGCGTACGACCCGATCCCGGGCGACGAGGCCACGGTGCTCGGCCGGGTGGTGGCCGTGCTGCGCCGGCTGTAGCCGGTCACGGGCCCCCACCTAGCCCATCTAGCCCGGCACGATCACCACGGGGTAGTACGCCGAGCGCACGAGCACTCCCAGCACTCCGCCGAGCAGGATCCGGCGCATGAAGCGGTATCCCCGCGAGCCGATCACGAGCAGGTCGGTGCGTTCGGGCAGGTCGGCCAACGTCGGCCCGACCGGCCCGTCGACCACGTCGGCGAGCGCGTCGATCTCCGCCGGGGCACAGGCGAGGCCGCGCAGCACCGCCGCCTGTGCCGCCGGGCGCTGTTCGGGGGTCTCGGCGACGGCGACGAACCGCAGGGCGGCGCCGCTGCGGCGGGCGAGCCGGGCCGCGATCACCGCCGCCCGGTCGGCCTCGGGCGAGCCGTCGTAGGCCACCGACACCGCGGTGATCCGGTCCGTCGCGAAGTGCCGGTGACCCCGCGGTGCCACGGCCACCGGGCAGGTCGCGGTCGGCAGCAGCCGCTGCACCGTCCCACCCGGCGCGAGCTTTCCGGCGAGGCCGTGGCCGGCGGAGCCCACCACCAGGAACGCCGCCCCCACCTCGTCGGCGTGGTCGGCCAGCGCCGTGTGCGGGCTGGCCGGGCCCAGCCACCGGAACTCGGGCTCGACCTCGCCGTAACCGTGCGCGTCGATCCGCGCCCGCGCCCGCGCGAACCGCTCGCGGGCGACCGTCTCGGTGCGCTCACGCCACCGGGGGTCGCGAGCCACGGCGGTGACCCCGCGCCCGTCCTCCGGGTAGACGCTCGCCACGACGGCGCGCATGCC
>JAEUJO010000081.1 GCA_016794615.1 Pseudonocardia sp.
GCCCGGCGGGTGGTGAGCCAGTCCTCGGCCCGTGCCCGCCAGTGCTGGAGGGAGACGGGGTGGAGGGTGGCACCGGGCAGCTCGCGCACGTTCGTGGTGAACGTACCGATCAGGCCTCCGTCGCCATGGTGCGCGGCGGAGGACAGGGTGAGCAGGGAGTGGGGGCCGGGGATCGGCCCGTCGGTGTGGATGTGGAGGGTCACGAACACGGTCTCGGGGGGCATGACGGATCCTGGTCGCCGAAGTATCGGTGGGCGTGTCCGCGGCGTGGCTGCTGCCGACGCGTCGGACGGATCCGCGGCGCGGTTCTTCCGCGTGGCGGAGGGACCGGGCCCCGTGGACAGGGACACACGGGTTGCATCACTGCTTGCCGCTGTGCACTTGTTCAGTACGTGCGGGATCGCTGTGGAATTGCCTGGCTCACCGACCGTAGGACGTCGTCATGGCGGGCGTCAACAGTCCGTGGCCAAGCGGCCACGAACTGTTGACTCGATCCCGACGGCGGCGGGTCAGTCCTTGATCTCGCAGAGCACGGCGCCCTGGTTCACCGAGCCGCCCGGTTCGGCCGCGAGGCTGGTGACCACGCCGCTCTTGTGTGCGGTGACCGGGTTCTCCATCTTCATCGCCTCGAGCACGACGACCAGGTCGCCCGTCGTGATGGTGTCGCCTTCGCTGACCGCGACCTTGATCACGGTGCCCTGCATCGGCGCCGTCACGGCGTCGCCGGAGGCGACGGGAGCACCCTTCCCGTGGCGCTTGCGTGTGGTGGTCCGTACCGCAGGCAACTGCTGGCCGGCGTTGCCGCCGAGAGCGAAGTCCGGCGGGAGCGACACCTCCAGCCGCCGTCCGCCGACCTCGACGACCACCGACTGCCGCGGTTCGGCGTCCTCGGTCTCGACGCCGCCGTCGAACGGCGCGACCGTGTTGTCCCACTCGGTCTCGATCCACCGGGTGTGGACGGTGAAATGCTCGTCCGACGACGGGGCGAACGCCGCGTCCGCCACCACCAGCCGGTGGAACGGCAGCACCGTCGCCATGCCCTCGACCTGGAACTCGGCCAGTGCGCGGCGCGAGCGCTCCAGGGCCTGGGCGCGGTCCGAGCCCGTCACGATCAGCTTGGCCAGCAGCGAGTCGAACTGCCCGCCGATCACGGACCCCGTCTCCACGCCGGCGTCGACACGCACGCCCGGCCCCGAGGGGAAGGTGATCGCCGAGACGGTGCCCGGTGCGGGCAGGAAGCCGCGGCCGGCGTCTTCGCCGTTGATCCGGAACTCGATCGAGTGCCCGCGCGGCTCCGGGTCCTCGGTCAGCGCCAGCGGATCGCCGTTCGCGATGCGGAACTGCTCGCGCACGAGGTCCAGCCCCGAGGTCTCCTCGGAGACCGGGTGCTCGACCTGCAGCCGGGTGTTGACCTCCAGGAACGAGATCAGCCCGTCCTGCCCCACGAGGAATTCGACGGTGCCCGCGCCGTGGTACCCGGCCTCGCGGCAGATCGCCTTCGCGGCCTCGTGAATGGTGGCGCGCTGCTCGTCCGACAGGAACGGCGCAGGCGCCTCCTCCACGAGCTTCTGGAACCGGCGCTGCAGCGAGCAGTCCCGCGTCCCGACCACGATCACGTTGCCGTGGGTGTCGGCCAGCACCTGGGCCTCGACGTGCCGGGGCTTGTCCAGGTAGCGCTCGACGAAGCACTCGCCACGTCCGAAGGCCGCAGTGGCCTCGCGGACCGCCGACTCGTAGAGCTCCACGATCTCCCGGCGTTCGCGGGCGACCTTCATCCCGCGGCCGCCGCCGCCGAACGCCGCCTTGATCGCGATCGGCAGCCCGTGCTCGTCGGCGAACGCCTCGACCTCCGCTGCCCCCGACACCGGCTCCGGCGTGCCCGGCACCAGCGGGGCGCCGGCCCGCATGGCGATGTGCCGCGCTGTGACCTTGTCGCCGAGGTCCCGGATCGCCTGCGGGGTCGGGCCGATCCAGATCAGCCCGGCGTCGATCACCGCCTGCGCGAAGGCGGCGTTCTCGCTGAGGAACCCGTAGCCGGGATGGATGCCGTCCGCGCCAGCGCGGCGGGCGGTCTCGACGACCTTGCCGATGTCGAGGTACGACTCTGCGGCCGTCTTGCCGCCGAGCGCGAACGCCTCGTCTGCGAGCCGGACGAACAGTGCGTCGCGATCCGGGTCGGCGTAGACCGCAACGCTGGCGAGGCCCGCGTCACGGCAGGCGCGCACCACCCTTACGGCGATCTCTCCTCGGTTGGCGACGAGGACCTTGGTCAAGCGCGGCACGGACGGCCTCCTCGTGGCTGGGCCGGCTCCCGTGCTCCGGCGCGTGGGTTACCGGGAGTGTAGGAGTCCACCCCGACACTTCGCGCGTGCGGGAATGTGGGATGGGCAACGTCGATGGATCCGGTCAGCGGACGCCGACGTGGTAGACCCGTCCCCCGAGCTGCGCGACGACACCGCTCGCACACCGCCGACCGGTGTCGCGGCGCAGGTCGCCACCCGGGTGTGCAGCTGCCCGTGGCGGCGGCTGACAGGCCCCGGGCGGGACCGCCGACACCCCGCACCCCCGTCGCTCTGCCACCCCTCGAGGCAGAGCGACGGGGGCGCGGCCCCCACCGCTCAGCGACTCCGCGATCACTTCGCAGAACCGCGGTCCGGAAGGTCGTCGACGGCGCCGGCGATGGCCGGGCGCCGGCCGATCCCGATCCCGCCACCGCGGAGCGGCCCCCCGGGCCGTCCGTGGTGCCCGCCGCGCGGCGACCCCCCGTTCGTTCCGCCGCGCGGCGGGTGCTCATCGGCGTTGCCGGTCTCAGCCACCGCAACCGCCACCCCCACCGCGGCCACCACCCCCGCAGCCGGATCCGCCGCCGGAGTCACCGCCGGATGTGCACCCGATGGATCCGGACGCGGCCCGCTGCGCGGCCAGTTCGGTGGCGAAGGCCGGGTCCGCGGTCCACAGGGCATCCACCCCGAAGACGCCCACCGCGAGCGCAGCGCCGGACGGGCCGCAGTGCGTCCAGTCGGGACCCACCGATGGCGACAGCGAGTGGTGCTCGGTCGCCAACTGCCGCAGCAGCGCGTCGCCCGCCCGCGTCCGGCGTGGGGCGGTGCCGGCAAGCAGCACGCCGAGAAGGGCGACCAGCACGACCAGGGTGGTCAGGAAGCCGACCGGGCGGTTGTTCGCGTGGTCCGCCAGGACCCGGACGACGCCGAACACGGCCACCGCGAGCACCCATCCGCCCGCCAGGCGGATCCGCCGGCGGCGCTCGGCCGCCAGGAGCAGGCCGGCGGCGATCAGCCGCTGCTCGACGCGGTGCAGCGCCGAGGCGACGCCCCCGACCGCGGGCAGGGCGCGCCGCGGTACCGGCCCGGTCGCCGCAGCGTGGTGGACCGCGCGCTCGAGCTCGTCCGCCCGGGAGTCCGGCCGCTCCGCCGCGACGACGACACCCCGACCAGCCGTCTTGATCGTCCCGGCCCGGTGCATCGCGCTCAGCGCAGCGGTGACGGCGAGCTGCGCGTCCCCGTTGAGGTACGCCACGTCGTACGGGCGCTCCTCCATCCGGCTCGCGGGTCGCTCGGCGGACACGTCGGCGAAGGCGCTCCGGGCACGGCGGACGGCCGTGCCGACCGCGAGCGCCAGCACGAGGTAGGCCAGCAGGAACGTCGGGCCACTGATGCCCCAGGTGTCGCCGGACGGGATCATCGAGCACCTCCTCCGTCCGGATCCGGACGGAGGCCAGTCTGGTCAGGGTGGAAGAGGCGGGGAACGTTCTTCACACAGTTTTGAGGTTTCCGAGCTGTGGATCTATCCGGGCGCCTCGGCCCGTACCTGGTGCTTGATGCGGGCGAGCATCGCCGCCATCCCGCGCAGCCGCAGCGGGCTCACCGCCTGGCCGAGCCCGAGCTTGATGTAGAAGTCGTCCGGGACCGCAAGGATGTCGGCCGCAGGCTCCCCGTCCAGGCCCGTCCGCAGGATCGACGCGAACCCGCGCGTGGTGGGGGCCTCCGGTGGGGCCGAGAAGAACAGGTGCACCCGCCGATCACCTGCGGGTTCGACCTCGACGGCGAGGAAGAGCGGCGACTGGCACTCGGGTACCTGTTCCATCGACGCCGCGGCGTCCGCGTAGCGGTCGGGCAGCTCGGGAAGCTCCTGCGACAGCTCGAGCAGAAGCTGCAGCCGGTCGCGGGGGCCCACCTCCGCGAACTCGTCCACCAGCTCGGCGAGCTGCGGTGGCAGGGGAAGGCGGGGGGACGAGACGGGGGCCCCGCACTCAGCCGAGCTTGTGGGCTCGGTCCCCCGGTCTCGTCCCTCCGGAAAGGACGAGGTCATCGGGCCGGGACCGATCCCCGCTCGCTGCCCTGCACGATCGGCACGCGGACGGAGTTGCCCCACTCCGTCCAGCTGCCGTCGTAGTTGCGCACCTTCTCGAACCCGAGCAGGTGCGTGAGCACGAACCAGGTGTGGCTGGAGCGCTCGCCGATGCGGCAGTAGGCGACCACGTCGTCCGACGGCGAGAGCCGCTGCTCCTCCTGGTAGATCGCCCCCAGCTCGGGGCGGGTCTTGAACGTGGCGTCGTCCGCCGCGGCGCGGGCCCATGGGATGCTCGCTGCGCCCGGGATGTGGCCGCCGCGGACCGCGCCCTCCTGCGGGTAGTCCGGCATGTGCAGCAGTTCGCCGGAGTACTCGCCGGGCGAGCGCACGTCGACCAGCGCCCCTTCCCCCGAGGACACGAGCCCCAGATGCGCGAGCACGTCGTCCTTGAACGCCCGGATCGTCTCGTCGTCCCGGTCGACGACCGGGTAGTCCACCGGCTCCGGCTTGGGGACCTCGGTGGTCAGCTCCCGGTCCTCGGCGATCCACTTCGCCCGGCCGCCGTCGAGGATCCGTACGTCCGGGTGGCCGAACAGGCTGAACACCCACAGCGCATAGGTGGCCCACCAGTTGCTGCGGTCGCCGTAGAAGACGACGGTGGTGTCGCGGGTGATCCCGCGCTCGCCGCAGAGCTGCGCGAAGCCCGGGCCGTCCACGTAGTCCCGCGTCACGGGGTCGTTCAGCTCGGTGTGCCAGTCGACCTTCACGGCACCGGGGATGTGCCCGACGTCGTAGAGCAGCACGTCTTCGTCCGACTCGACCACGACGAGCCCTGGCTCACCGAGGTGTTCGGCCAGCCAGGCCGTGGTGACGAGCCGCTCGGGGTGCGCGTAGGCGGCGAGCTTGGGGGCGGGATCGTTCGGGAGCGCCATGACGACGAGGTTAACCTCGGTCACCGACAGGTTCAGGTCCACCAGTCGGTGACCCGCACCCCGACACCGGCGAGCAGCCGCCGGGTCAGCGGCAGGCTGATCCCGATCACGTTGGACGGGTCGCCGTCGATGCCCTCGACGAACCAGCCGCCGAACCCGTCCAGGGTGAACCCCCCGGCGGCGACCAGCGGTTCGCCGGTCCCGAGGTAGGCCTCCAGCTCGGCCGGGTCCGGGCAGGCGAACCGGACCGTCGTGACGGCGTGGCCCTCGGCGACGCGGTCGATCTCGCCGTCGACCAGCCGGAGCACGGCGTGGCCGGTGACGAGCTCGCCTGCGCGCCCCGCCATCTCCTGCCACCGGGCACGGGCCGTGGCGGCGTCGCCGGGCTTGCCGACCAGCGCCCCGCCGATGTGGAGCATCGAGTCGCAGCCGACGACGACGGCGTCGGGCAGCCGGTCGGCGACCCGCCGGGCCACCGCGGTGGCCTTCGCGCCGGCGAGCGCGGTGACCGCCTCGGCGGCCGACGCCCCTGGCAGCCCGGCGAGCAGGGCGTCCTCGTCGACGTCGGAGACCTCGACCTCGGGCTCGAGCCCTGCGGCCCGCAGGACCGCCAGCCGGGCGGGGGAGGCGGAGGCGAGCACGAACTGCACGACGGCCGACCCTACGGGTCGGGGTGTGGCGCCGGGTGCCCCGGCCACCGGACGTCCGGGAGACGCTGGTCGGCCTCGTCGAGCACGCGCCGGCGCGCACCGCCGTTCCCAGCTGAGGTCAGGCCCGGTCAGGCCCGGTCAGCCGACGGCGGTGCCGCGGCGGTGCCGCTCGTCGGGCGCTGCCGCGGCCGCGAGGGCGGTCCCCCGAGCCGGCGGCGCGCGCCGGCGCGGGCCCGAGCCCGTCCGCAGACCAGGCCCACGTTCCCGGCGAGGACCATGAGGGCGGCGAAGCCGAGCATCACCACGAAGCCGGTCGCGTTCATGTGCTCTCCCCTCCGCAGCAGGCTGCCGTGAGGAGACTGTGCGGCAGCGGAAGCCCGGGGGAAAGCGAATTGAGCAGCACTTGAGCTGCCGAGGGCACCGCCGCTAGTGCGCTGACCAGCGACCTCGACCGGGTTGGCGATCCCGCATCCCGCAGCGGACGCCCACATCGCCGGGTCCGACGACGCGTCGCCAGACCCGGCGAACCTCTGTGGTCACCGCATTAGCGAGGCCAGGCCGACGTGTGCCAGGCGCCGGGCCCGGCGTGCAGCGGCCGCCGCATCCGGGCCGCCGGGTCCGTCCACGCCGAGCAGGTCCGCGACTCCGGAGGCCGGCGCCGGGCCGCGACCGCGAGCACGACCGTCAGCGCCGCCAGCTCGGTATCCGTGGGTGTGCCCCGGACGACCCGGAACAGCGCCCGGCGCTCCTCCGGGGTCGCCTCCCGCGCACCGTCGTCGGTCACAGCGTCGTCGGTCACAGCGTCGTCGATCACAGCGTCGTCGATCACAGCGTCGTCGATCACAGGGGGATGTTCCCGTGCTTGCGCGTCGGCGCCGCCTCGCGCTTCGTCGCCAGCGTCCGCAGTGATCGGCCCACGTAGCCGCGGGTGTGGGAGGGCGGGATGACCCCGTCGACGTACCCGCGGTCCGCGGCGATGTACGGGTTCGCCAGGGTGTCCTCGTAGTGCTGCTGCAGCTCCGCGCGCTTCGCCGCGAACTCGTCACCGGTGAGGCCCTTGAGCTCCTTGCGGTAGAGGATGTTCACCGCGCCCGCGGAGCCGGTGACGGCGATCTGCGCCGTCGGCCAGGCGATGTTGATGTCGGCGCCGAGGTGCTTGGAGCCCATGACGTCGTAGGCCCCGCCGTAGGCCTTGCGGGTGATCACGGTGACCTTCGGGACCGTCGCCTCGGCGTAGGCGTAGATCAGCTTGGCGCCGCGGCGGATGATGCCGTCCCACTCCTGGGTGGTTCCGGGCAGGAAGCCGGGGACGTCGACGAAGGTCAGCACGGGCACGTTGAACGCATCGCAGGTGCGCACGAACCGGGCCGCCTTCTCCGCGGCGTCGATGTCGAGGCAACCGGCGAACTGGGTGGGCTGGTTGGCCACCACACCGACGCTGCGGCCCTCGATCCGGCCGAACCCGACGATGATGTTGGGCGCGAACAGGGCATGGATCTCGAGGAACTCCCCTTCGTCGAGGACGCGGGTGATCACCTCGTGCATGTCGTAGGGCTGGTTGGGCGAGTCCGGGATGATCGAGTCGAGCTCGAGGTCCGTGGCGTCGAGCGAGTCGGCGATCGAGCCCGCGATCGGCTCGGCGGCGGGGAACGACGGCGGGTCGGAGAGGTTGTTGCTCGGCAGGAAGCTCAGCAGCTCCTTGACGTAGGACAGCGCGTCCATCTCGTTCGCGGCCAGGTAGTGCGCGACGCCCGACTTCGTGTTGTGTGCCCGGCCCCCGCCGAGGTCCTCCATCTCGACGTCCTCGCCGGTGACGGTCTTGATCACGTCCGGGCCGGTGATGAACATGTGGCTGGTCTGGTCCACCATCACCGTGAAGTCGGTGATCGCGGGGGAGTAGACGGCTCCGCCCGCGCACGCGCCCATGATCAGCGAGATCTGCGGGATGACCCCTGAGCTGCGCACGTTGCGCATGAAGATCTCACCGTAGAGGCCGAGCGCGACGACGCCCTCCTGGATGCGCGCACCGCCGCCGTCGTTGATGCCGATCATCGGGATGCCCGTCTTGAGGGCGAAGTCCATGGCCTTGACGATCTTCTGACCGTACACCTCACCGAGCGAGCCGCCGAAGACCGTCGCGTCCTGGCTGAACACGGCGACGTTCCGGCCGTCGATGGTGCCGGTGCCGGTGATCACGCCGTCGCCGTAGGGACGTTTCTCCTGCATGCCGAAGTTGATCGACCGGTGCCGGACGAGCTCGTCGAACTCGACGAACGAGCCCGGGTCGAGCAGCGCCTCGACCCGATCGCGGGCGGTCTGGCGGCCCTTGGCGGCTTGGCGTTCGGCGGCGGCCGCCTTGCCCGTGTGGACGGCCTCGTCGATGCGCCGGTGGAGGTCGGCAAGTTTGCCCGCGGTGCTGTGCGGGTCGGGCGAGCCGTCCTGGACGGGCTCGGTGGCGGCGGCACTCATCGCATCTCCGGGACGGTTCGCTCACTCATGGCCGGACCTTAACCAGATGGCAACCCGTGAGCGCAGCGGAGCGGCGTGCATCACGTCGGGCCGCCCTGATCGTCGGGTTCGGACGGCCACCGCGCCGGCCGTCGAGGTGGCGCTCGGAGGGCGTGAGCCACGTTCCGCGTGCGCCGGGCGACGGTGAGTGGCCGCCCGGCGCCACCGGTACCGCCATCGGGGTTGCCGGACGGTACCGTCCGCCACGTGGAGCAGGCTTGGGACGCGGCGGCCCTGCGCGCCGCGCTGGTGGGCCCGGCAGGCCCGTGGGCCCGCCTGGACGTCGTCGAGCGCGTCGGCTCGACCAACGCCGCGCTCCTCACGTCCGCCGCCTCCGGCGCCCCGGACCGGTCGGTCCTCGTCGCGGAGCACCAGGACGCGGGGCGCGGGCGACTCGGCCGCGAGTGGGTGTCGCCGCCGGGCACCGGGGTGACCGTCAGCGTCCTGCTGCGTCCCGGCGAGGTCTCGCCCGACCGCTACGGGTGGCTGCCGCTCCTCACCGGGCTGGCGGTGCACGACACCGTCCGTGACCTGGTGCCCGCCCCGGTCTGCCTCAAGTGGCCCAACGACCTTCTCCTGGGCGCTGCGCAGCGCAAGGCGGGCGGCATCCTCGCCGAGGCGACGAGCGGCCCGGACGGCACCGCGGTCGTGCTCGGGATCGGGCTGAACGTCGCCGGGGCACCGGCCGAGCTCCCGGCCGGTGCCACGTCGCTCGCCGCGGAGGCGGCCGGGGCGGTGGACCGGACGAGGGTGCTGGTCGCCGTGCTCACCCGGATCGCCGAGCGCGAGTCGGCCTGGCGGGTGTCCCTCGGCGACCCCGACGCCCACCACCTGCGTGCGGACTACCGCGCGGCCTGCGCCAGTCTCGGTGCCGAGGTGCGGGTGGAACTGCCCGGCGGGATGGCCGCGACGGGCATGGCCGAAGACGTCGACGGCGACGGCCGGCTGCTGCTGCTCGGTGCCGACGGCCAGCGCCGGGCGATCGCGGCGGGGGACGTCGTGCACCTGCGGCCCGTGGACGACCGGAGCGGAGCGCCCGCGGACGGCTGACCCGCGCGCACCGCCGCCGGAAGCCGGGTGCCGTGCCACTACCGTGGCCCGGTGGTCTTCCCGGACGACGTGCTCGTCGAGGGGGAGCGGGTCGTCGCCCACCGGCATCCGCACTGGCGGGTGCTGCTCGGGCCCGCGCTGGCGTTCTTGCTGGTGGTCGGCGTGGCGGGCTATGTCGCCGCGCTCGCCCGGAACCAGGGATGGCAGGAGTGGGGCTGGCCGGCCGTCGGCGGGCTCGCGGTGGTGCTGGTCGGATGGCTCTCGGTGCTGCCGCTGGTGCGCTGGCGCACGACCCACCTCGTCGTCACCACCCGGCGGCTCCTGGCACGCGAGGGTGTGCACGGGTGGCAGGGGATCCAGGTGCCGCTCGACGGCATCACCGCCGTGCGTACGCGGCGCACGGGCCGGTTCGCGGGCGTCAGGTCGCTGCTGGTCGAGACCGAGGCGGGCGAGGAGCTGGAGTTCGTCGACGTCGCCGATGCCGAACGGGTGCGGGAGGCCCTGCGGCGCGCGACGCCCGGGTAGCCCGCGCTGCGTCGGTCAGCGACCGGCGAGCAGCGCGAGCGCGGCGTCGTGCACCGCGCCGTTGGAGGCCAGCGCGTTGCCGCCGGCGTGGGTCGCGACACCGTCGAGGTCCGTCAGGCGCCCACCGGCCTCGGCGAGGATCGGGCCGAGGGCGGCGAGGTCCCAGACACTGGCCGCCCGGTCCACGGCCACGTCGATCACGCCCTCGGCGACGAGGCAGTACTGCCAGAAGTCGCCGAACGCGCGGGTCTCCCAGCAGGCGTCGGCGAGGGCGAGCCACCGGTCGAGGTCGCCGCGCCGGGAGAACGTGCGGAAGTCGGTGGTGGACAGGTAGGCATCGGCGAGGTCGCCGACGCCGGAGACCGCGAGCCGGCGCGGCGGCCCCCCATTGTCCGACGCCCACGCGCCCAGCCCCACGGCGCCCCACCAGCGGCGACCGAGTGCCGGGGCGCTCGCGACCCCGACGACGGCCCGGCCGTGCACGGTCAACCCGATGAGCGTGGCCCAGGCCGGCACGCCGCGGGAGAAGTTCTTCGTGCCGTCGATCGGATCGATCACCCAGCCCCGGCCGCTCTCGGGCACCTCACCGCCGCGCTCCTCGCCCAGCACCGCGTCGCCCGGCCGCTCGGCACCGATCACGGCGCGCAGCGCGTCCTCGGTGGCGGTGTCGGCGTCGGTGACGGGGGTGCGGTCGGGCTTGCGGGTGACGCGCAGGTCGGTGGCGCGGAACCGGTCGACGGTGATCGCGTCGGCGGTGCCGGCGAGCCGCAGCGCGAGCGCGAGGTCGTCGGCGTGGTCGGGAAGAACCGCGTCGGGTGTGCGGTCGGCGGGCGTCACGTGCTCCACGGCGCCAGCCTGCCATCCGGCTCGGGGTGTCGGTTCGCGGCGGTCGAATGATCGAGGGGATACCCTCGCGTTCGTGACCACGGTCCTGCTGGCCGAGGACGACCCGGCGATCGCCGAGCCGCTCTCCCGGGCCCTCGAGCGCGAGGGCTACTCCGTCGAGGTCCAGGGTGACGGGATGGGCGTGCTGGACCGCGTCCGGGTCGGCCATGTCGACCTGCTCGTGCTCGACCTCGGCCTGCCCCGGATGGACGGCCTCGAGGTCTGCCGGCGGCTCCGCCCCGACTTCCCCGACCTCCCCGTTCTCATGCTCACCGCGCGCACGGACGAGGTCGACTTCGTCGTCGGGCTCGACGCCGGCGCCGACGACTACGTCAGCAAGCCGTTCCGGCTCGCCGAGCTGCTGGCCCGGGTGCGGGCGCTGCTGCGCAGGCTGACCCCGGAGACCGTCGACGTCGGCGGCGTGCGGATGGAGCTGTCGGGTCGCCGCGTGCTCGTCGACGGCGCCGAGGTGAACCTCGCGAACAAGGAGTTCGAGCTGCTGCGGGTGCTCATGCTGCGTGCCGGGCAGGTCGTCACCCGCGAGGAGATCCTGCGTGAGGTGTGGAACGACCCCGACATGAAGACGAGCAAGACCCTCGACATGCACATGTCCTGGCTGCGCCGCAAGATCGGCGGGGAGCGGCGGATCGCGACGGTGCGCGGGGTCGGCTTCCGCTTCAATCATGACTAGTCCCGGCAATGACTAGTCCCGGCAACGACTGACGCCGGTCGGTCTCCCGTGCGCCGCCGCATCCTCCAGTCGACGCTGCTGGTCGTCACGATCACCGCGCTGGTGCTCGGGGTCCCGCTCGCCATCACCACCTGGCGGCTGATGGAGGACTTCAGCCGTGCCGACCTGCTCGACCGGCTCGAACAGGTCGCCTCCCGGCTCGACGGGCCCGGCTCGTTCGACACCGTGAACCAGGACGCGCTGGCACTGGCCGTCCCCTCCGGCGGGCGGCTGACGCTGGAGGAGGACGGCAGGCCGGTCCAGTCCCTCGGCGCGGACGTCGGGTCCGACCCGATCGCCGAGACGCTGCCCGTCTGGCCGGGTGCGTCGATCACGCTGGCCGAGCCGCGCACGGTGCTGCGCACCGAGCAGGTACAGGTGGCGCTGGTCGTGGTGCTGCTCATCGTGCTGTCGGTCGGGACGGGTGCCGTGGTGGCCACCGTGACCGCCCGGCGGCTGGCCGAGCCGCTGCGGGACGTCGCCGACCGCGCCGCCCGGCTCGGCGCCGGTGACTTCCGCCGGACCCCGGACCGGCACGGGATCCCCGAGCTGGACCGGGTCTCCGACGTCCTCGACACCTCCGCGGGCGCGCTCGCCGAGCTCGTCCAGCGCGAGCGCAACCTCGTCGGCGACGTCTCGCACCAGTTGCGCAGCCGCCTGACCGCACTGCAACTGCGGCTTGACGAGCTGACCACGCACCCGGACCCGGACGTCGTGCGGGAGGCGACTGCGGCGCTGGAGCAGGCCGAGCGCCTGTCGGGGGTCCTCGACGAGCTGTTGGAGGCCGCCCGCGCGGCCCGCGCCGCCGGTGCCGAGCCGGCGGACCTGCGCGCGATCCTGGCGACCGTCATCGAGGAGTGGCAGCCGCGGATGCGCGGCGCCGGCCGCACCCTCAAGGTGCGTGTCCCCGAGCGGCTGCTCGTCCGCGTGACGCCCGCGCGCATCCGCGAGGCCGTGGGTGCGCTGCTGGAGAACGCCCTGCGGCACGGTGGCGGCACCGTGACCGTCGCCGCGCGCGCGACCGAGCACGGCCCGCAGGTGGAGGTGGGCGACGCCGGGTCCGGCGTGCCGGAGGAGCTCGTCGCGCACGTCTTCGACCGGGGGGTGTCGGTCGGGTCGTCGACGGGGCTGGGATTGGCGCTGGCCCGCGCGCTGGTCGAGGCGGACGGCGGCCGCCTCGAGCTGTCGCGGGCCCGGCCTCCCGTGTTCACGATCTTCCTGCCCGTGGCTCGCGCGGACGACGTGCTGCCTGCCGCCCTGCCGGCCGCGACACCGCGCTGACCGACCCGGTCAGGAACGCTCGACCGGCTCCGCGCCGATGGAGTCCGGGTACGGGGCGGGCTCCTGGAGAACCTGGCGGCGGACGGCCTCGTGCGGGAACACGAACTTGCGGAACGCCCACCAGCGGAACGCCATCCCGGCGATCACACCGAGGATCTGGCCGCTGACGAAGTCCGCGATCTGCTCGGTGAGCAGGCTCACGGTCGGCTCCGAGAAATGGAACACGTACCGGGAGATCGCCAGGGGCGCCGTGTAGACCGCGACGCCGACCCCGCTGATGAGGAAGAACAGCGCGGCCTCGTGGTGGCGTTCCCGGCCGCCGCGCGTCCGGAAGCTCCACTCGCGGTTCAGCACGTACGACACGATGGTGGCCATCAGCACCGCGATGATCTTCGCAGTGATCGGCTTCGGTTCCAGGACAGTGCTCTTGAGCACCAGGAACACCATGGTGTCGATCACCCAGGTGACGCCGCCGACGACGGCGAACTTGACCATCTCCCGGTGCTTGATCGCTATGGAGCGATAGGGCTGGGGGATGGTCGCCAGCACCCGTTCGACAACGGCCACCTGATCGATGGTGCCAGACGGGCCACCCGGTCCCCGGACCGGTGCCCGGCGCGCCGTAATGTTCATGAACCGTGGACGTCGCAACGCTGGCGCCGGACGGCCTCCCCGTCGTGGGGATGGTCGGCGGCGGGCAGCTCGCACGGATGTCGCACCAGGCCGCCATCGCGCTGGGGCAGTCGCTGCGCGTGCTCGCGGCTGCGCCCGCGGATCCGGCCGCCCTCGTCTGCGCCGACGTACATCTCGGGAACCCGGACGACCTCGACGCGCTGCGCGGCCTGGCCGACGGCGCCGAGGTCGTCACGTTCGACCACGAGGGCGTCCCGGGCGCGGTGTTGCAGGCGCTCGTCGCCGACGGCGTGGCGGTCCGTCCGAGCCCCGAGGCCCTGCGGCACGCCCAGGACAAGCTCGTGATGCGCCGTGCGCTGACCGGGCTGGCCGGGATGCCGGACCACGTCGAGGTCGCCGAGCCCGCGGACGTCGCCGGGCTGGCCGCCCGGACCGGCTGGCCGGTGGTGCTCAAGGCGGTGCGCGGCGGCTATGACGGCCGGGGCGTGTGGCTGCTGGACGGGCCCGACCCGGAGTTCGTCGCGCAGCTGCTCGCCGCAGGTACGCCGCTGATGGCCGAGCAGGCGGTGACGATGCGCCGCGAGCTGGCCGTGCAGGTGGCGCGGTCGCCGTACGGGCAGGCGGCGGCGTGGCCGGTGGTGGAGACGGTGCAGCGCGACGGGCAGTGCGTCGAGGTGCTCGCCCCGGCGCCCGGTCTCGACCCCGCGACGGCCGCGGCCGCCCAGCAGCTGGCCCTGCGGATCGCCGCGGAGCTGGACGTCACCGGGCTGCTCGCCGTCGAGCTGTTCGACACCGACGGCACCGCAGCGGGCCTGATGGTCAACGAGCTCGCGATGCGGCCGCACAACTCCGGGCACTGGACCATCGAGGGCGCCCGGACGTCGCAGTTCGAGCAGCACCTGCGCGCGGTCCTCGACTACCCGCTCGGGGCGACGGAGGCGACGGCGCCGGTGGCCGTGATGGCGAACGTCCTCGGTGCGGCCGCGCCGGTGGCGATGTCGCTGGACGAGCGGGTGCACCACCTCTTCGCCCGGTTCCCCGACGTCAAGGTGCACCTCTACGGCAAGGCGGAGCGCCCGGCGCGAAAGGTCGGGCACGTCACCGCCCTCGGCGACCGGCTCGACGAGGTGCGCGCCCGGGCCGTGCTGGCCGCCGGGTGGCTCGCGACGGCGACGTGGGCCGACGGGTGGTCGCCGGACGACGCGGACGCCCGCGCGACCCGATTTCCGCGAAGGGCGGTGCCCGGTGCCTGAGCCGCTGGTGGGCGTGATCATGGGGAGCGACTCGGACTGGCCGGTGATGTCGGCCGCCGCCGAGGCGCTCGCCGAGTTCGCGGTTCCGTACGAGGTGGGCGTGTACTCCGCGCACCGGACGCCGCAGCGGATGCTGGACTACGCGACGTCGGCGGCGGGCCGCGGGCTGCGGGTGATCGTCGCCGGGGCGGGAGGGGCGGCGCACCTGCCCGGGATGGTCGCCGCGGCCACCCCGCTGCCGGTGATCGGTGTCCCGGTGCCGCTGAAGGTCCTCGACGGGCTCGACTCGCTGCTCTCGATCGTGCAGATGCCGGCCGGGGTGCCGGTGGCGACGGTCGCGGTCGGGGGTGCGCGCAACGCGGGCCTGCTCGCGGTGCGGATCCTTGCGGCAGCCGACGAGGGGCTGCGCGGGCGGATGGAGGCGTTCCAGGCGTCGCTGGCGGCGGCGGTGCTGGAGAAGGACACGGCGCTGCGCACGGGAGCGGGTGGCTGACCCGCCGGTGCACGCGCGTGGCGCCGCACCCGCCCGTGCAGACGGGCGCGGCGTGGCAGGTGCGTCGGTGCACGTCGCGCGTGGTGCCGCACCCGCCGGTGCACGTCGCGCGGTAGGTGCGTCGGTGCACGTCGCGCGTGGTGCCGCACCCGCCGGTGCAGACGGGCGCGTGCTGGTGCACACCTTGTGCCGTGTGCACAGGCACGCCGAGGTGTGCACGGGCACATCTCGTGCCGTGTGCACGGGCGGCCGCGGGCGCGACCGAGGCACGGAACGACGGCTCGCAGCCCGCCGAATTCGCGTGGCGCGCCGCGTCCCGGCGGACGTAGTGTGGCCGTACACAGGAGAGGAGGTGGTCCTAAGTTGAGTAGCCATAGGACGACGTGTGAGGTGGCTGTCCGCTAGCACCACCGGACGTTGATCTCCGACGGCCATGTGGAAGCCGGTGTGGTGCCGGCGAATCCCAGGCAGTCACCCGTGACCCCCGGGCCCGAGCCCGTCCAGCTCGGCGTGCGCACCGATAGGTGCGGCCCGGGGGTCACGCATGTCCGGGCACCCGCCGCCCGGATGCACCGAAAGCCGCTTTCAGTTCGTTCAGTGCACCCAAAGCCGCTTTCGCTACATCGGCGCCCACCGGGGAACGGCGCTCAGCCGAGCCGGACGGTGGCCTTCTCCGCCGCGGCTCGCCGGTCCAGTGTCGCCGGGTCGGCGTTGCGGCACTGCACGAGCGACGCCCCCGCGGCGAGCACCGCCAGCAGCCCGTCGATCAGCCCGTCGACCGTGCTCCAGCCCAGCGTCGACAGCACCCGGTCACCGGCGCCGATCCCGAGCGCCGTCGCACGGCCGCGGGCGTCGGCCAGCACCTCGGCCACGGTCGAGCCCGCGAGCGCAGGCGCGGAGCCGGGCACCGCTTCCCAGGGCGTGAAGTCGTCGCCGTGCAGCCGCACCTCGGGCGCGAAGTCGACGACCCCGGCCGGCAACCCCGGGATGCCCTTGCCGAACGCGTCGAGCGAAAGCGCCACCACCCCGCCTGCGGGCTCCGCCGCGAGGGCGAGATCGACCCGGCCGGCGTCGCACAGCACCCACTCCGCAGCCGCGGGCTCGCCGACCACCTCCGCCCCGCACCACCACGCGGCCAGCAGCACGGCCGCCGCCTGCCAGTGCGCGGGCAGCAGCACAGCTACCGGTGTGCCCGGCTCGACGTCGCACTCGTCGCGCAGCAGGTTCGCGGCCTTCGCGGCCCAGTTCGCCGTGGTCGTGGCGGACAGCTCGACGCGCTCGCCGGTGGCGTCGTCGTAGTAGGTGATCAGGGGGCGGGCGGCCGCGGACCCGG
>JAEUJO010000084.1 GCA_016794615.1 Pseudonocardia sp.
CCTGCGCAGGAGTAGACCTCGTCCACCCCGTCGAGGTCCGCGATGGACTGCGCGGCCTCGGGGATCCTGTCGGCGGCGACATGCACCAGGACGATCGCGGTGATCACGGCTGAAGCGTAGAGGACATTTCAACACCCGGTCCGCGCCCGGGGCGCCCTGCGGGTGTCGAGATGCCCTCTCAGTCCACGACCACCTCCACCGGGCGGGCGCGGCGGGCCCAGGCGGCCCAGCTCCCGGCACCCCGCGCCGGTTCCTCCCACGGCAGGCTGGCGAGGGCCAGCCGGGTGCCGCCGCCGGTCAGCCAGCGGTGGAGGAGCCGCACCTCCTCGGCGACGGCACCGTGCAGCGGCCCGGGCCCCGGCAGCAGCGTGGCGGCGCCGGCCCGCAGCGCGTCGACGACCGGCATCGGCGGCACCCCGCGGCGCGCGACCCCGGCGGCGGCGAGCCGGCCGTGGCGCACGACGACCAGCTCCCACCCGCCCTTCCCGTCGGGGCGGGCGCCGACCACCTCGGCGAGCCCCGCGAGAGCGGTCAGCTGCTGCACACGTCCGAGCGCCCCGACGAGGCCGGCGAGCCGGTCGCGGCGGCGAGCGGCCGCCTCGAACCGCTCCCGCGCCGAGAGCGTGGCGACCTCGTCCGCGAGGACGTGCAGGGCGCCGTCGTCCGCGCCGTCCACCAGCGCCCGCCAGGCCGCCACCGCGGGCGCGTAGCCCTCGACGTCCTGGTGCCCCGCACACGGCGCGGCACACCGGTGCAGCTCGTACAGGGCACACGGCCCCGCCGACGCCCCGCGCGCCGGGATGCGCAGCGTGCACGGGCGCAACGGGACGGCGTCGAGCACCGTGTCGACGGCCTCCCGCGCGTCGCGCTGCGAGCGGAACGGCCCGAGCGCGCCGTCGCGCGGTGTGGACACCACCGACAGCCGCGGGAAGGGCTCGGCCGTGGTCGTCACCCACCACGTCGCGTGCGGGTTGCGGGAGCGGCGGTTGTAGCGGGGCCGGTGCGCGGCGATGAGCCGCAGCTCGTGCACGGCGGCCTCGACGGCGTGCGCGCACACGATCGCGTCCACTCGCTCCGCCTGCGCCACCATGTCCCGGATGCGCTTGCGGCGCTCGCCCGCGGTGAAGTAGCTGCGCACCCGGCGCCGCAGGTCGCCGCTGGTACCGACGTAGAGGACCTCGTCGCGGGCGCCGCGGAACAGGTACACCCCCGGTGCGGCCGGCACGGACTCGGCGAGGGTGCGGTTGCGGCGCTGGCGCTCCGTCGGCCGGTGCGGCGTGGCGTCCCGGACCAGTGTGAGCAGCTCCTCGAGGCTCTGCACCCCCAGGTTGCCGATCCGTCCGAGAAGGTGGTGGAGCACCTCGACGGTGGCCCGCGCGTCGGCCAGCGCCCGGTGCGTGGGCCGGGTGGTCGTGCCGAACAGCTCGGCGAGCGCGCCCAGCCGCACGCTGGGTGCTTCGTCCCGGGTCAGCACGGCGCGGGCGAGACGGGCGGTGCACAGCACGGGCGGGCGCGGCCAGCTGACGCCGTGGCGCCTGCACGCGGCACGCAGGAAGCCGGCGTCGAAGGGCGCGTTGTGGGCGACGAGGACACCGCCGGTGAGGAACTCGAGGACCGACGGCAGCACCTGCGGTAGCCGCGGCGCGCCCGTGACGAGGGCGGTCGTGATGCCGGTGAGAGCGACGACCTGGGGCGGGATGCCGGTCCCCGGGTCGACGAGCGTGGCCAGCTCGCCGACCCGTTCGCCCCCGCGCACCTTGACGGCCCCGACCTCGGTGATCGTGTCGTGCTCGGCCGAGCCGCCGGTGGTCTCGAGATCCAGTACGACGAACGTGACGTCCCGCAGGGGGGTGCCCAGCTCGTCGAAGGACAGCTGGGGAGCGGGTGCGGGCGGGGGAGCGGGCACGGTCGCGGACGCTAGCCCTGGCCACCGACATTTCCGGGCGGTGCGCCGGACCGCGCCGGCGCATGCGCTTCACGGGATCGCACTTCCCGCCCGGCCGTCACAACCTGCACAGCGGGTGCGACGGCCCGCCCGGGTGTGCGATGCCCCGGCTGCAGGTGCGGCAGCGACCCGAACGGAGCCGGCTCCACGACGCCACCGCGATCAGCCCGGCATCGCCCGAGTGGCCCCGCGCCGCCACCGCGTGTGCCGGGCCGGACGCGGCTAACCTGGACCGATGTCCGACACGTCCGGCGACCGCCGCCCGCCCGCCGCGGGCGATCCGGCGCGGCCGGACGGCCCCTGTGTCACGGACGGCTCCTGCGCCGCGGACGACCCGGCGCCCTCGACCGGGCCGTCGTACGTCAGCCTGCCCGAGCCGGTCCGTTCGCGGCTGGCGGAGGCCGCGTCCGTGGCCGTCGGGGCCATGCCGGGCGACGACGTTCCGGTGCCCCTTCGCCGGCTCGCCCGCTTCACCCCCGCGAAGCGGTCCCGGCTGGGCAGGGCCGCGCTGCTCGCCGAGATGGAGGGCTCCGTCGCGTTCCGCGCCTCTGTCGTCGCCTGGTGGGAGGAGCACCGTCCCGGGGAGTTCACGCCGTCCGCCGCCGACCCGCTGGTGGCCGCCGCCGCGGCGGTGCTCGTCGCGGACCCGCGTGCCGCGGACGCGGTGGCGCTCGCGGCCCGTCGAGGGGAGGCAGTGGAGCTGCGCGCCGAGCGCGACGAGGCCCTGGCCCGGGTCGACAAGCTGACGAGCGAGCTCGAGCGCCTGCGCGCCGAGCTGGCCGACGCCCGGGACGCAGCCCGGTTCGCGGGGCAGGAGCGCGACGCCGAGTACCAGCAGCTGCGCAGGCGCGTGAGCGACCAGGGGGCCCGGCTGCGGGCCGCGGACGACGGGCGGGCCGAAGCCGAGCAGAGGCTCGAGGAGCTGCGGCTGTCCGCGGAGGCGGACCGGAGGGCGGTCGCTGCCGAGCGCGACCGGGAGCGCACACGCGCGGAGGCCGAGCGGCGCCGGGCGGCCGACGCCGTCGCCGAGGTCGCTGCGGCCCGGCAGGCGGCGCGGGAGGCGCGGCAGTCCGACGAGGTCCGCCTCGGCCTGCTGCTCGACACCGTCGGCGGCGCGCTGGCCGGGCTCCGCCGCGAGCTGGCGCTGGGTGGGGGCGGTCCGCGTCCGGGCGACCTGGTGGCGGGTGCGCGGTCGGTCCGCGGCGGTGGTGCCGCCGACTCGGTGATGGCGCTCGACGCCCTGCTGTCGGTGCCGTCCCTGCACCTCGTCGTCGACGGGTACAACGTCACCAAGACCGGCTACCCCGAGCTTCCCCTGGCCGACCAGCGCACCCGGCTCGCGGGCCAGCTGGCGGCGCTCGCGGCGCGGACGAGCGTCGAGATCACCGTCGTCTTCGACGGTGCGGGCGTGGTGGCGGCGCCGACGCGCGGCTCCCGGGGGGTGCGGGTGCTGTTCAGCGATCCGGGAGTGCTCGCGGACGACGTCATCCGCGCGCTGGTGGCCGCCGAGCCGCAGGGCCGGCCCGTCGTGGTCGCGACCTCGGACAAGGCTGTGGTCACGTCGGTGTGCGCGCAGGGCGCGCACAGCGTGCCCTCGCGGGTGCTTCTCCAGCGGCTCGCGCGCAGCTGACGGCGTCGTCGCGGCGCTCGCCGCCGAGCGCTCGTCACCCCGCTCGCGTCGTGCCGTATTCGCTGGCCACAGGCTCGCGCAGGGCGTGCATCCGGAATTGTCGGTGGTCGCATCTACCGTCCGCCCCGTCAGCTGCGAAGGGGACGGAGGTATCGGTGATGGTGATCGACTGCGAGCGGTGCGAGGTCCGAGGGCTCGCCTGTGGTGACTGTGTGGTCGGGGTGCTGCTGGGGATGCCGGGGGTGGCGCCCGGGGAAGTGGAGGCGACGGCGGACGCGCCGGACGAGTCCGGTCGGCGACCGTCCGGCGCGTCTGCGGTGCATCTCGACGCACCGGAGCAGCGGGCTCTCGCCGTGCTCGCGGATCAGGGGCTCGTCCCACGGTTGCGTTTGGTGTCCACCCCGTTGCGGCGAGTGAGCGGAAGCGGGCACGACGGGGAGAACGCCCGTGACGTGGGGTGAGATTGCGCCGTTTCCATTCTTTTGTCCGCAATTTCGTCACCCGGCTGGGTCAGCGTGCCACGCGCCTCCGGCGGGGGCCCACCTGCCCGCCCCGCAGGGCGCCCCTCCGTAATCTCCGCGAGACCTCGCGAACGGGGGTCGTCCGGTGCGGACGGCGCCGGCGGAGGACACGAGCGTCACCCCCGCGGCTCCCGGGCCTGGACGGGTGGCGCCACACGGAGGAAGGAGTCGCGTCAGCGTGGTCCCGCCCCGGCGCTTCCGGTCGTTCCGGCCGCCCTCGGTGTCCTCCCGCCGCCTCCTGTCGCCGCGCCTCCCGGCGGTGCCCGCCGCGGTGCTCGTGGCCGTCCTCAGCCTGACGTGTGCCGTTCTGGGTGCGGGCCCCGCCGCCGCCCAGCCCGCGGTCCCCGTGCCGCCCCCGGGCGGCGGTGCGGTCTCGGTGCCGCTGCCCCCGGCCCCGGCCGACGCGGCCCCGGCCGAGGGTGTCGCCGCCCCGTCGCCGAACCCGGCTCCGGCTGCCGACCCGACCCCCGCCCCGGCGCCGACGGACGCCGCGGGCGCCGGCGCCCAGCTGCGGCAGGTGCAACAGGAGGCCGAGGCGCTCACCGAGCAGTGGCACGCCGCGCAGGACGACGTCACCGCGCGGCGCGCGGAACTGGACACCCTGCGCGGCGCGATCGACCCGGCCCGCGCCGCGGCCGCGGCTGCACGCGGCGACGAGGAGCACTACCGCGAGCAGGTCGACACCGTCGCGCTATCGACGTTCGAGAGCGGGCGGCTCGACGCGTTCAACGCCCTGCTGGCCAGCCGGACGCCGCAGGACTACGTGGACCAGATGTCGGCACTGGAGGTGGTCGCGGCCCAGCACGCGTCGGCGCTGGACCAGCTGGCCGCCGTCGCCGACCGCGCCCGGCACGTGCAGGACGACGCCGACGCAGCTGCCGCCCGCGCCCAGGTCGCGGCGGATGAGGCCGCCCACGCCGAGCAGGCGCTGGCAGCGCGCAAGCGCGACGCGGACCGGCGCATCGGAGAGGCCGAGGCGCTGCTGCGCCGGCTGACTCCGCGCGCGTTGCAGGACTACCTCGGACCGGACGTGGACGCTCCGGTACTGCCGTCGGACTCCGGCTCCGGCGTCGGCGTCCGTGCCCTGCGCGCGGCCGCCGCCCAGCTCGGGAAGGCCTACCAGTGGGGCGCGGAGGGGCCGCGCAGCTTCGACTGCTCGGGCCTGACCTCGTTCTCCTTCCACCAGGCCGGCATCACGCTCCCGCGGTCCAGCTCCCAGCAGGCGCGGGTCGGGCATCCCGTGGCCCTGGGCGACCTGCAGCCCGGCGACCTCGTGTTCTTCCACAGCCCCGTCAGCCACGTGGGCATCTACGCCGGTGGCGGGAAGATGATCCACGCGCCGCAGACCGGCGACGTGGTGCGCTACTCGACGGTCAGCCGGAGGACCTTCAGCGGCGCCCGCCGCTTGTAGCGCCCCGCGCTTCGTCCGCTCCCCTCTGGCGGGCGGCGGCCGTGCCCGTGGGCTCGGCCGCCGCCCGACATCCGTCTCGGGGTACGTGGTCGATCGCCGCCGTTGACGTCCTCCCCGCCGTGAACGGCGGGGATTCCGGTCTGTGCAGCCGGTCGGGCTGCGCTCCCGGTGGGTTCCTGCTTCACAGGCAACTGCCCCGGTCTCCCGGGGTCTGACGTCGTCTCCACAGGCAACACGGCGCGTCCCGCCGCGAGGATGTTGCGGGCCGCGTTCACGTCCCGGTCGTGGGTTGTGCCGCACCCGCAGGTCCAGGTGCGGACGTGCAAGGGCTTGGCCTCGCCGACGGCCCCGCACGCCGAGCAGGCCCGGGTGGAGGGGAACCAGCGGTCGACCTTCACCAGCGTCCGGCCGTGCCGCTGCGCCTTGTAGGTCAGCATCGCCACGAACGTGGACCAGCCCGCGTCGTGCACCGACCGGGCCAGGCGTGTGCGCGCCAGCCCGGAGACGGCCAGGTCCTCCACGGCGATCAGTTGGTTCTCCTGGACGATCGTGGTGGACAGCTTGTGGAGCCAGTCGCGGCGGGTGTCGGCCACCCGCACGTGGGCGCGGGCGACGTTGCGCCGGGACTTCTCGCGGTTCGCCGAGCCCTTCTGTCGGCGGGCGAGTTCCTTCTGCGCCCGCGCGAGTTTGGCCTGCGCCTTGCGGGCGAAGCGGGGGGCGTCGACCTTCGTCCCGTCCGACAGCACGGCGAAGTGGGTCAGCCCAAGGTCGATCCCCACCTCCCGGTCGACCGGCGGGAGCGGGGCGTCCGGCGCCTCCACGACGAACGAGGCGTGGTACCGCCCGACTGCATCCACCGTCACCGTCACCGAGGTGGGCTCGGACGGCAGTTCCCGCGACCAGCGGACCGGGACATCACCGATCCCGGGCAGCCGCAGCCGGCCCGCCGATGTGACCCGGAACCGGGCAGCCTTCGTGAACCGGATCGACTGCGCCCGGTCCTTCCGCGACCGGAACCGCGGCACGCCCAGCTTCCGCCCCTTCCGCGTGCCCTTGATCGAGGCGAAGAAGTTGCGGTACGCGGTGTTCGCCTCCGCCAGGGCCTGTTGCAACACGACGGCCGACACCTCGCCGAGCCACGCCCGTTGCGGGGTGCGTTTCGCCGCCGTGAGTGCTTTCGACAGCTGCGCGTCGGTGGGGAACGCCTCGCCGTTCTCCCGCGCCGCTCTCCGGGCGGCGATGGCGTCGTTGAACACCACCCGGGCACACCCGAACGCCCGCCCCAACGCCCGGCGCTGTACCAGGGTCGGGTCGAGACGGAAGGCGTACCGGAGCTGCACGAAGATCAGAGTACTACTGTATGTTGGTTTGTGGGCGACTATGACAGCATTTACACTGGCCAACACCGCGTGTTTCTGATGCACGTGCACTTGGTGTTCGTCACGAAGTACCGACACTGCGTCTTCTCGGACCGGCACCTGCGCCGCATGGAAGAGATCATGCGCGCGGTCTGCGCGGTCTGCACGGACTTCGAAGCCGAGTCGGTCGAGTTCAACGGCGAGTCCAACCACGTGCACCTGCCGGTCAACTTCCCGCCGAAGGTCACCGTCTCGAAGCTGGTCAACAACTTGAAGGACGTCAGCTCACGCCGTCTGCGGCAGGAGCTCCCCGACCTGGTCCGCCACCACCGGCGCGCTCAACACCTGTGGTCCTAGTCCTACTTCGCAGGATCCGTCGGCGGGGCGCCGCTGAGCATCGTGCGGCAGTACATCAAGCAGCAGAACCGTCCCGTCCAGAGCACGACTCGGCCCCTGACGGGCCTGTCCGCGCGGGCCTTCACCACCGCCGTGAACGACGGCGCACTGGCCCGCATCCCGGTAGCGTCGAGGCGTGGCGCGCACCCTGCTGGTGACCAACGACTTCCCCCCGCGCGCCGGCGGGATCCAGAACTACCTGCAGGCGATGGTCGACCGGCTACCGCCGGGGGAGGTGGCCGTCTACGCCCCGGCCTGGCCCGGAGCTGCGGAGTACGACGCCGCTGCGCCCTACCCTGTGCACCGGCACCCCACCTCGTTGATGCTGCCGGTGCCGACGGTCGCCCGCCGGGCCGTGCACCTCGCCCGGGCGCATCGGGCGTCGACGGTGTGGTTCGGCGCGGCCGCACCCCTCGCGCTGCTGGGGCCCCACCTGCGCCGCCACGCCGGGATCCGGCGGGTGGTCGCGAGCACCCACGGGCACGAGGTCGGCTGGTCCATGCTGCCGGTCGCCCGGCAGGCACTGCGCCGGATCGGGAACGACGCGGACGCCGTCACGGTCGTCTCCCGCTACACACGCGGCCGGTTCGCCGCCGCCTTCGGCCCGGAGGCCGCGCTCGAGTTGCTGCACCCGGGGGTCGACGCCGCCACCTTCCGGCCCGACCCGCGGGCACGGGCGACCCTGCGCCGCCGCTACGGTCTGGGCGACGCGCCGGTCGTGACGTGCGTGTCCCGGCTGGTCGCCCGCAAGGGCCAGGACCAGCTCCTGCGGGTGCTGCCTTCGCTGCGCGCCCGGATACCGGGAACCCGGCTCCTGCTCGTCGGCGACGGGCCGGACGCCCGCCGGCTGCGCGGCCTCGCCGACGCGCAGGGCGTGACCCGGCACGTGGTCTTCACCGGCTCGGTCCCGGCCGCGGAGCTGCCCGCGCACCATGCGGCGGGCGACGTGTTCGCCCTGCCCTGCCGCACCCGTGGCGGCGGGCTGGACGTCGAGGGCCTGGGCATCGTCCTGCTGGAGGCCTCGGCGTCGGGCCTGCCCGTGGTCGCGGGTGACTCCGGCGGCGCGCCCGAGACCGTCCGCGAGGGGGTGACCGGCCACGTGGTCGGCGGCCGGGACACCGAGGCGCTCGCCGACGCGCTGGCCGGGCTGCTGGCGGACCCGGACCGGGCCCGGCGGATCGGCGCCGCCGGGCGCGAGTGGATGCTGAGCGAGTGGGCGCTTCCCGCGCTGGTGCAGCGGCTGCACGGCCTGCTGGCCGGCGGATCGCCGTGCCCGGCTCCCCCCGTCGCGCAGGCTCTGGCCGACCGTTCGTGAATGCCCGACTCGCGGCGGCGAAGGTGCCGGCTCGCGGGCCGGCGCGCGGTCACGCCGGCTGGTTGACCCCGGCGTAGAGCGCCGCGATGTCGTCGGCGTACTGGCTGGTCACCACCGACCGCCGCACCTTGAGCGTGGGCGTCAGCTCGCCGCCCTCCTCGCTGAAGTCGCCCGGCAGTATCCGGAACTTGCGGATCTGCTCGGCCCGCGAGACGGCCCGGTTCGCCTCCTCGACGGCCGCCGCGATCTCGCCGCGCAGCTCGGGATCGTCGACGAGGTCCGCGGCCGACCCCGCACCCTCGGCCTTGCCGTGCTGCCGCCGCCACCGGGGCAGCGCGTCGGCGTCCACGGTGACCAGCGCGGCGATGAACGGCTGCCCGTTACCGACCACGAGGACCTGCCCGATGAGCGGGTGCGCCCGCAGCCGGTCTTCGAGCACGGCGGGAGCGACGTTCTTGCCCCCGGCGGTGACGAGGATCTCCTTCTTGCGGCCGGTGATCCGCAGGAACCCCGCCTCGTCGAGCTCGCCGACGTCGCCGGTGCGGAACCAGCCGTCGGCCAGCGCCTCGGCGGTGGCGTCCGGGTCGTCGTGGTAGCCGCCGAAGACGACGGGACCGCGGACGAGGATCTCCCCGTCGCCCGCGATCCGGACGGTCAGGCCGGGGATGGGCCGCCCGACGGTGCCGATCCGGTGCGCGGACAGTGTGTTCACCGAGACCGCGGCGGTGGTCTCGGTGAGGCCGTAGCCCTCCAGCACCGGCAGACCGATCCCGCGGAAGAAGTGCCCGAGCAACGCGGTGAGCGGGGCGCTGCCCGATACGGCCGCCCGGACCTGCCCGCCCAACGCGGCCCGCAGCCGCCGGTACACGAGCACGTCGAACAGGGCGCGGCGGACCCTGAGCCCTACCCCGGGGCCACCTGCGTCGCACGCCTCGCTCCACGCGACCGCGGTGGCGGTGGCGGCGTCGAAGATCTTGCCCTTGCCCCCGTCCAGGGCTTTGCGCCGGGCGCCGTGGAAGAGCTTCTCGAACACCCGGGGAACGGCGAGCAGCACGGTGGGCCGGAAGGCGGCCAGGTCGTCGAGCAGGTGCGTGGCGTCGGGGGAGTGGCCGAGCACGGTCCGGCTGTCGAGGACCGCGCACTGCACGACCTTGCCGAATACGTGGGCCAGTGGCAGGAAGAGCAGCAGCGAGCCGCGACCGTCGAGCAGTTCGGGCAGCACCGTGATCACGGTTCGCACTTCGGCGACGAGGTTGGCGTGGGTGATCTCGCAGCCCTTGGGGCGCCCGGTGGTGCCCGAGGTGTAGATCAGCGTGGCGAGATCGACCGCCCGCGCCGCCGTGCGCCTCTGGTGCGCCTGCGCGGCGGGCACCGAGTCGCCGCGGGTGGTCAGCATCCGTACCGCACCCGGCCAGTCGCCGTCGGGCGCGATCCGCCAGACGTGCTCGGGGGCGTCCGGCCGGCTCGTCACGGTCGCGGCGTGCCGGTCGTCCTCCACGATCACGGCCTTCGCGCCGGAGTCCGCGAGGATCCACGCGACCTGGTCCGCCGACGAGGTCTCGTAGATCGGGACCGTCACGGCACCCGCGACGACGATCGCGTAGTCGAACAGGGTCCACTCGTAGCGCGTGCGGGACAGCAGCGCGACGCGGTCGCCCGGCGCGATCCCGGACGCGATCAGGCCGCGGGCGACGGCGACGACCTCCGCGGTGAAGACGGCGTACGTGACGTCGACCCAGCCGCCGTCCACCCGCCTGCGGAGCGCGACCGCATCGGGGTGCTCCTCGGCGAGGGCGAACACGGTGTCGGACAGGGTGTCGCCGTCGTCCACCCGCACGCTCGCGGGAACACCGAACTCGCGCACGGCCCGACCTCCTCCGCCGACGCTGGCCTCTTGCGCGCAACGTACCGTCTCGCGGCCCACGAGGCGCACACTCCGAACGGGACTGGGTAGCCTCCCCGTCCATGGCCGACGCCACGACCTCCTCGATCTCCATCGGTGCCGATCCCGAGCACGTGATGGCCGTGATCGCCGACTTCGCCGCCTACCCCGAATGGGCGGACCAGGTCAAGAGCGTCGAGATCCTCGACACGGACACCGCAGGCCGTCCCGAGCGGGTCCGGTTCCAGATGGACGCCGGCCCGATCAAGGACTCCTACACGTTGGACTACACGTGGGCGCCCGACGGCCGCTCGGTGAGCTGGACGTTGGTCAAGGGACAGATCCAGAAGGCGCAGAACGGGTCGTACGTGCTGGTCGGGAGCGCAGGCCGGACGACGGTCACCTACTCGCTCGCGGTGGACCTGAACATCCCGATGATCGGCATGCTGCGCCGCAAGGCCGAGAAAGTGATCATCGATACGGCACTCAAGGGGCTCAAGCGCCGCGTGGAGGACACCGCCTGACCGCGCGGTCCGCGACAGGGAGGCGGTGCCCCGTGGATCAGCGACAGCGGCCTGCGCGCCCGAACACCCCCTGGCCGCCTTGTCGGTCGGCTCGAGCACGCCCGGTGGGAGGGCCGGCCTCCGCACCGCCGGGAACCATTCGGATCACGAAGCCCATCTTTCATGATCCACGCGATGCAGCCTACGCTCGCGGGATGCGGATCGTGCTGTTCACGGGCAAGGGCGGGGTCGGCAAGACCACCCTCGCCGCGGCGACGGCCGCCCACCTCGCGCGGTCCGGGCGCAAGACGCTGGCCGTCTCCACCGACCCCGCGCACTCGCTGGGTGACGCGCTGGAGTGCGACCTCGCCGCCGAGCCGGTGGAGGTCGACGGGACCGGCGGGCTGTTCGCCGCCCACATCGACGCCCGGGCCCTGCTCGACGGCGCCTGGGGCCGGCTTCGGGAGCACCTGGCCACGGTGCTCGCCGGGGCGGGGGTGGACGAGCTGGTCGCGGACGAGCTGACGGTGCTGCCCGGCGTCGAGGAGCTGCTCGCGCTGTCCGCGGTGCGCCGTGCCGCCGAGGCCGGCCCGTGGGAGGCCGTCGTCGTCGACTGCGGACCCACGGCCGAGACGCTCCGGCTGCTGGCCCTGCCCGAGGCCGTCGCGGGGTACCTGGAGCGGCTGTTCCCCGCGCACCGCCGGGCCGTGCGGGGCCTGCTCACCCGCGACCGCGCCGCCGCGCGCCGCTGGGAGCGCACGGCCGAGGCCCTCGACGACCTCGTGGCCGAGCTCGCCGCCCTGCGCACCGTGCTCGTCTCGCCGCGGACCGGTGTCCGGCTCGTGCTCACCCCCGAGCGCGTGGTCGTCGCCGAGACCCGCCGCACCCTGACCGCGCTGGCGCTGCTGGGCCTGCGCGTCGACGGGCTCGTCGCGAACCGGGCCGTGCCGGTGCCGACCGCGGACGCCCCCGGTGCGGCGGCCGGCTGGATGCGCGAACGCGCGGCCGAGCAGGCGGCGGTGCTCGCGGACGTGGAGCGGCTCGGACCACCCGTGCGCACCGTCGAGTACGCCGCGGCCGAGCCCACCGGCGTCGGTGCGCTGCTGGCGCTCGCGGCTCAGCTGTGGGGCGACGACGACCCGACCACCGAGCCGGCGTCGGCGCCGGCTCTGGCCGTGCGGCGGACGGCGGGCAGCGGCCGGTCCGCGGACTCCGAGTTCGAGCTCGCGCTGCACCTCCCCGGCGCCGCGACGGCCCCGCTCGATCTGTCCCGGATCGGCGATGAGCTGGCGGTGACGGCGGCGGGGGTGCGCCGGTTGGTGGCACTGCCCGCCGTGCTGCGGCGGTGCACCGTGACGCGCGCCCGGCTGGACGGCGACGACCTGCGGGTGGCGTTCCGCCCGGACCCCGCGCTGTGGATGCGGTGACCGGGTGGTGACGAGTGCCGGGCGGGGTGAGGGGCCGCCGGACGCAGCCGCCCGGGCGGCCGTGGTGGAGGAGCTGCGCGCGCTGGGGCTGCTGGCGCTGGACCGGCTGGACCCGCTGGTCGACCGCCTGACCGAGGCGGCGTCGGCGGCGCCGGACCCGGCGGTGCCGACCGCGTCGGGCCCGGTGGGGACCCCGGAACACCGGTGCACCTCGTGCCCGGTCTGCGTGGCGTTCGCGGACGTGCGCACGGGGCATCCCGACGCGCTGGCGCAGGTGGCGCAGCACGCGGCCGGGCTGATGACCGCGCTGCGGGCGGTCCTCGCCGACGAGGCGGACGACCCCGAGCCGGCCCCGTCGCGCCCGGCCCGGGTCGTCCAGCACATCGCGGTCGAGCGGGGGCCGTCGTGCTGACCGTCGGCGTGGACGTGGGTGGCACCCGCGTGCGGGCGGGGGTGGTCGACGCAGCGGGCGAGATCATCGACACCGCCTGCATCTCGACACCCCCCAGCGAGGCGGCGCTCGAGGCCGCCGTCGCGGGAGTCGTCACGGAGCTCGCGCAGCGGCACCCCGTGGGCGCCGTCGGGCTGGCACTGGCGGGTTTCGTGACACCGGACCGGCGCGGTGTCCGGTTCGCCCCGCACCTGGCATGGCGCGACGCGCCCGTCGCGGACCGGATCACGGACCGGCTGGGCCTGCCCGTCGTCGTCGAGCACGACGTGAACGCGGCGGCGCTGGCGGAGCGCCGGTTCGGCGCCGCCTCGGGGGCCACGGCGGCCGTGTTCGTGGCGCTCGGCACCGGCATCGGCGCCGCCCTCCTGCTCGACGGGGAGCTCTACCGCGGTGCCTTCGGGGTGGCACCGGAGCTGGGCCACATCCGGGTGGTGCCCGACGGCAGGCCGTGCGCGTGCGGGAAGAACGGTTGCTGGGAGCGCTACTGCAGCGGTACCGGCCTCGCGACCACGGCCGTCGAGCTGCTGGCCCGCGACCACCTGCACTCTCCGGTGCTCGGGCGGCTCGTCGCCGTCGATCCGGGGCAGGTGACCGGCCAGCGCGTCGCCGCCGCCGCCCGTGAGGGAGACCCCGTGGCGTGCGCGGCGATGGCGGACCTGGCGTGCTGGCTGGGTGAGGGCCTGGCGCTGGTCGCGGACGTGTTCGACCCCGAGCTGATGGTGATCGGCGGTGGCGTGTCGGAGTCGGCGCCGCTGTTCCTGGACGAGGCGCGTGAGCACTACTCGGCGCGGCTGACCGGCCGCGGGAACCGCCCGCTCGCCCGGCTGCGCGTCGCCCAGCTCGGCGAGGCGGCCGCGGTGGTGGGCGCGGCGGAGCTGGCCCGCGAGCACGCGCTGGCGGGCTGAGGCCAGGCGCACCTGCTCAGGAGTGGGACGGCCCGGACGGCGTGCGGCAGCGCGGGCGTGCGACGCCCGGTACGTGCGAAGGCGGTCAGATCTGCGCGCCGTTGTCGTCGTCGTCGCGCTCGTCCGGAGGAGCGGGCCACAGCCGCAGCACCAGCCAGCCCAGCCCGGCCGCCAGCGCGAGCAGGCCCAGCGGCAGCCCGTAGACGTCCGAGATACCGACCGCGTTCGGCGCGATGATGAGGACGAGACCGAGGACGAGCAGCGTGATCCCGACGGCGGCGGGCGGGCCGATGCGCGGCAGCGGCGGCGGCTCCGGCGGGATGAAGTGCTCGAAGCGGTCCGTCTCGGGCTCGTACGGGCGGTGCGCCGGCCCGGGAGGGACCGGGGGCACGGCGAACGGCGGCGTGCGGGGCGGCTCGACCGGCGGCCGCTCGTCGCCGGGCCACGTGGGCACGGCGCCCTCGCGGCGCCACCCGGCGACGATCGCCTCGAACTCGTCGGCGGCGGGATCCGGCCCGTTGGGCTCGTCGGCTTCGCGGTTCACCCGGCCTCCCACGCCACTCGTCGCGCCCGGTACGTCATCTTGACACGTCGTCGCCCGCGGCGCGGAGACGCCGGGGGGTCCGGATGCGGCAATCGGAGCCGTGACCGTCGCGCGCCGATGAGGAGTGCCCGTTGTGACGGCGGGAACAACGTCTCTAGGCTGGCCGACGTCGACGTGAGGAGTCCGGAGTTCCGGTGCTGTACTGGTGGTCGAAGTACGTGCTGCTCGGCCCGCTGATGCGCCTGTTGGCCCGGCCGACGATCGAGGGTCTCGAGCACATCCCGCAGCGGGGTGCCGCGATCCTCGCCGGCAACCATCTCGCGGTGGCCGACTCGTTCCTGCTGCCGCTGCTGGTGCGCCGCCGCATCACCTTCCTCGCGAAGCGCGAGTACTTCACCCAGCCCGGGTTCGTCGGCAGGCTCAAGAAGATCTTCTTCACCGGGGTCGGGCAGGTGCCGGTCGACCGGGCCAGCGGGTCCGGCGCGCAGGCCGCGCTCGACACGGCGGTGCGGCTGCTCGGTGAGGGCAGGCTGCTCGGCATCTATCCGGAGGGAACGCGGTCGCCCGACGGGCGGCTCTACAAGGGCAAGACCGGTGTGGCCCGGATGGCGCTGGAGGCGGCGGTCCCGGTCATCCCCGTCGCGATGATCGGCACGGAGAAGCTGAACCCGATCGGCTCCCGGATGTGGCGCCCGCACCACGTCCACGTCCGCATCGGCGAGCCGCTGGACTTCTCGCGGTACGCCGGGATGGCGGGCGACCGGTTCATCGAGCGCTCGATGACGGATGAGATCATGTACACCCTCATGGAGTTGTCGGGTCAGACCTACGTCGACATCTACGCAGCGTCGGTGAAGGAGCGCGCGGCGGCCCGCGAGGCGGCCCGGCTCCCCGACTCGCGAGCCGGCTGACGGCGTCCGGGCGCCGCACCGGCAAGGCATCGACGTCGTGCGGCGCTTCGTGCACGGGGTGGACGCCGCGCTTCGGCATCGCACCCCGTCCGGGGCGTCGCACCTCGAGACGGGTCGCCGCGCGCGTGCCTGGCCCGTGCCGGCGGACACAGCAGCTCGTGTCGCTCTCGCCCAACCCACTGCACGTCGCCGACCCCAAGACCGAGGAGCCCCGCCCGACGATCCCACCGGCCCAGTTCACGCTCGACGTCCTCGTCGCGCACCTGTCAGCGCACCCGGTCGGCGGGATCGAGCTCGAGGACCGGCGCGACCCGCTGAGGGTCGTCCAACGGGTCGGCGAGCTGGACGTCTACGGTCGCTTGTGGCCGCCGTCGTCGGATGACCTGACGAGGGCCGCCAGAGAGGTCGCTCTGCTGGATCCTGCGGACCCTGGGCGGACCGGGGGGTCCGGCATGGCCGCTGAGCTGCACGAACAGGATGGAAATGCGCTTCTTCTACGACTGCGAGTTCATCGAGGACGGCACGACCATCGATCTCGTGTCGATCGGGGTGGTCGGGGAGGACGGGCGCGAGTTCTACGCGGTGTCGACGGAGTTCGACGCGTCCCGTGCGGGGGCCTGGGTGCGCGCGAACGTGCTCCCCAAGCTGCCGCCGCCCGCCGACCGCGCCTGGCGGTCGCGCCAGAGCCTGCGGGCGGAACTGCTGGAGTTCCTGACCTCGGCGCCCGGCGAGGTGCAGCTGTGGGCGTGGATCGCCGCGTACGACCATGTGGCGCTGTGCCAGCTGTGGGGCGCGATGCCCGCGCTGCCGCGCGCGTTGCCGCGGTTCACCCGGGAACTGCGGCAGCGCTGGGAGGACGCGGGCCGCCCGCCGCTGCCGCCGCCGACCTCGGACGCGCACGACGCGCTGGCCGACGCCCGGCTGAACCGGCAGCGGTGGGAGGCGATCGAGGTGGCGGCCGCCGCCCGCTGAGGTCGGCCGGCCGGTGTGGCGGCCGGCCCCCGCTGGGCGCGGGTCGGCCGCCCGCGGTCAGACGTTGAAGATGCTCACCCCGCCGGGACCGACGAGAAGGCCGACCACGATCAGCACGATGCCCCATAGCAGTTGACGGCGGATGATCGCGAAGATGCCGGCCACCACGAGGACGACGGCGAGGATCCACAGGAGGGTTGCCATGGCGGCCGGGTATCCACAATGGTCCTCAGCGAATCGAAATCGTTCGAGTCATCGGCTCCGTCGACCGAGCGAATCTGTGAGCGGTTGCTCCGAATTACCCTGATGCGGAACCCACGGGCGCCGCCGAACAGGTTGCGCCTAGTCTTGAGCACCGTGAACTGGACCATCGACGCCCCGGTGGACGTACTGCCCGAGCTGCCGCCGCTCCCCGTGGACCTGCGCGCCCGGCTCGACGGGGCGCTGTCCCGCCCGGCCACTCAGCAGCCCGAGTGGCCGAACGCGACGGATGTGGCGCACGTGCGCACCGTCCTGGAGAGCGTGCCGCCGGTGACGCTGCCGCCGGAGGTCGACCGCCTCCACCGACGGCTGGCCGACGTCGCCGAGGGCCGGGCGTTCCTGCTGCAGGGCGGCGACTGTGCGGAGACGTTCATCGACAACACCGAGCCGCACATCCGGGCGACGATCCGCACGCTGCTCCAGATGGCCGTCGTGCTGACCTACGGCGCGAGCATGCCGGTGGTCAAGGTCGGTCGGATCGCCGGTCAGTACGCCAAGCCGCGCACGTCCCCGATCGACGCGCTGGGCCTGGCGTCCTACCGCGGCGACATCGTCAACTCGCTGGTCGCCGAGCCCGCGGCGCGGGTCCCCGACCCGACGCGGATGATCCGCGCGTACGCCAATGCCGGCGCGGCGATGAACCTGGTCCGGGCGCTGACCGGAATCGACATGGCCGACCTGTCCCTGGTGCACGACTGGAACAAGGACTTCGTGCGCACCTCGGCCGCAGGCGAACGGTACGAGGCGGTCGCCGCGGAGATCGACCGCGCGGTGCGGTTCATGGACGCCTGCGGGGTCAAGGACCACAACCTGCACAGCGTCGAGTTCTACGCCAGCCACGAGGCGCTGCTGCTCGACTACGAGCGGGCGATGCTGCGCCTCGACACCCGCCACGGGCCGCGGCTCTACGACCTGTCGGCGCACTTCCTGTGGATCGGCGAGCGCACCCGCCAGCTCGACGGTGCGCACATCGCGTTCGCCGAGTTGGTGGCCAACCCGATCGGGCTCAAGATCGGCCCGACGACGACGCCCGAGCTGGCCGTCGAGTACGTCGAACGGCTCGACCCGTGCAACACGCCCGGCAGGCTCACGCTGATCAGCCGGATGGGCAACGGCACGGTGCGCGACGTGCTGCCGGCGATCGTCGAGAAGGTCGAGGCGTCCGGGCACAAGGTCATCTGGCAGTGCGACCCGATGCACGGCAACACCGAGGAGTCGGTGTCCGGGTACAAGACCCGGCACTTCGACCGGATCGTGGACGAGGTGCAGGGCTTCTTCGAGGTGCACGCCGCGCTCGGCACGCATCCGGGCGGCATCCACGTCGAGGTCACCGGTGAGGACGTCACCGAGTGCCTGGGCGGCGCCCAGGACATCTCCGACGCCGACCTCGCGGGCCGCTACGAGACGGCCTGCGATCCCCGGCTCAACACGCAGCAGAGCCTGGAGCTGGCGTTCCTCGTCGCCGAGATGCTGCGGGGCTGATCACCGGTCCGGCCCCCGGGCGGTTCAGAAGGCGCGCAGGGTGATCGTCGTGCCGCGGTCGACCATGCTGCCCGGGCCGTGGCTCTGGCCGACGACCTGCGCCTGGTCGGCCGGCCGCCCGCCGAACAGGAAGCCGTTGTCGACCTCGGCCTGCAGGCCGACGGCGGCGAGCGCGGCGGTCGCCTCCGCGGCCGTCCGGCCGATCAGCAACGGCACGCGGACCTGGCGGGGCGGCTCGGCGCCCCGGCTGATCACGAGCGTCACGCGGCCGCCGCTCGGCAGGGCCGTGCCCGCGGCCGGGTCCGTGCGGACCACGCTGCCCGCCGGGGCCGTCGCGCTGTACTCGCGGGCGGACCCGGACCGGGTGGGTGCGAGGCCGGCGTCGCGGACGGCCTGCTCCGCGACCGCCACCGGGGTGCCAACGGCGACGGCCGGCACCTGTGGCCTGCCACTCGAGACCGTCAGCCGTACCGCGCTGCCGCGCAGCAGCCGCGCGCCCGGCGCCGGGTCCACCGCCGACACCAGCCCGGCGGTCACCTCGTCGTCACGGGCGACGCTGACCGTCGCGACGAGGTCCGCGGCGAGCAGCAGCCGCTCGGCGGCCGCCCGCTCGGCCCCGACGACCGTCGGCATGCTCGTCCAGCGCCCGTCGGCCAGCCACCAGCCGGCCGCCCCGACGAGCAGCCCGAGCACCGCGACGACCGAGACCCAGGCGCCGAACACCGTGCGGCTGCGCCTGCGGAGCCGGGCCGGGTCCGTGGCGGGCGCGGGCGCGCCGCCCGCCGCCCGGGCGGCCTCCTCCCGGGGCAGCGCCCGGGTTCCGCGCGGCCCGGGGAGGCCCGGGAGCCGTTGCGGCACGGCTGCGGTGGTGGCGTGGCCGGCGTCGACGGGTTCCGGCCGCGCGGGTGGCACCGGCGGCGGTGCGGGCGTGATCCGGGCCCGATCGACGACCCTGCACAACGCGGTGAGGAACGCTGCGGCGTCGACCGGGCGAAGCGCCGGGTCGCGGCGCGTGGCGCGCACGATCAGGTCGTCCAGCTCCGGCGGGACACCGGCGGCGCGCGCCGACGGTGCGGGCACGTCGTCGTGGACGTGCCGGTAGGCGATGGAGATCGCGGTGTCGCCGGTGTAGGGCGGCGCGCCGGTGAGCAGCTCGTAGGCCAGGACGCCGGTGGCGTAGACGTCGCTGCGGGCGTCGGCGGCCCCGGTCGCGACCTGCTCCGGGGAGAGGTAGGCGACGGTGCCGAGGATCATGCCCGCGTGGCTCGCGCCGGCCTGTGCAGCGGGCGTGACCAGCCCGAAGTCGGCGACCTTCACCTCACCGGTGCGGCTGATCAGGACGTTCTCCGGCTTCACGTCGCGGTGCACGAGCCCGCGCGCGTGCGCCTGCGCCAGGCCGTCGAGCACCGGGCCGAGGACGGCCACCGCCGTCGGCACCGGCAGCGCGCCGCGCTCGCGCAGGACGTCGCGCAGCGTGCCGCCGTCGACCAGCTCCATCACGAGGAACACGACGGGCTCGCCGTCGCCGAGCACACCGGTGCCCTGATCGTGCACATCGACGACCGTGGGATGGTCGATCCGGGCCGCCGACCGCGCCTCGCGCTCGAACCGGGCCAGGAACGCCGGGTCCGCGGCCAGCCGCGGATCCATCACCTTGACGGCGACCGGGCGGTCGAGCCGGATGTCCGTCGCCCGGTACACCGTCGACATCCCACCGCGGGCCAGCGCCGGACCGAGCCGGTAGCGGCCGTCGAGCAGGACCCCGGCGGACCGGGCGGCGACCGCCGTGAGCTCCGCCCCCGGCCGCTCGTCCATACGGCGAAGGTACCGCCCGTCCGGATGCTCCCGGTGAGCCCGGTGCTGTGGCAGGGTGTCCGCCGTGACTGCCCCAGTGCCCCGTCCAGCAACGTCGGTCTGGCTATCGGCGGATTCGGCCGTACGTCCGGCGGCGATCGAGCAGGGTGGGGTTGCGCTGTGAACGAGCTGGCGAGCGACCCGGCCCAGCTGCCCGTCGACGTCGCGGTGCTCCCGGTGGCCGAGGTCGCGCAGATGCTCGGGATCCCCGTGTCGCGGGTGCACCAGATGGTGCGGGACGGCCAGTTGCTCTCGGTGCGTCGCGACGGCGCGGTCTGGGTGCCGTCCGACTTCTTCACCGACCGGGCGCCGGTCAAGGGTCTGTCGGGGACGATCGTGCTCCTCCGCGACGGGGGGTACGGCGACTCGGAGATCCTCCGGTGGCTGTTCGCCGACGACTCCTCGCTGCCGGGCTGCCCGATCACGGCGCTGCGCGCGGGACGGCACCGGGAGGTCAAGCGACGCGCACAGGCGATGGCCTTCTAGCGACCAAGGATCGCTAGGAGCGTGCCCGGGCCACCAGCGCCCGGGCCAGGCCCGGGACCGCGACGGCCGCGCGCCGCCGGTTCGGCACCGCGACGCGGCGGTGCAGCACGTCGTAGTCTGCCCGCTCGATCTCGTCGAGGATGCCCTGGTACAGGGTGAATGCGCAGCCGACGCAGGCCCGCGACACCGGCTCCAGCATGTCTATGCCCGGCCGCGCGCGGCGGTAGGTGCCGCGGGTGCGGGCAACCAGGTGGGCCAGCGCGCGGCGCACGCGCGGATCGGACCGGCCGGTCCGCCGGCACCAGCACAGCAGGCCTCGGTCGACCCCGAACGCCGCCAGCTCGTCCGCAGGCAGGTAGACGCGGCCGCGGTCGAGGTCTTCGCCGACGTCCCGCAGGAAGTTCGTGAGCTGGAACGCCACGCCCAGCGCCGCGGCCGGTCGCTCGGCCTCCTCACGCGGCACCCGGGTGCCGAGGATCGGCAGCATCTGCAAGCCGATCACCGCGGCGGAGCCGTGCACGTAGACGGCGAGGTCGTCGAAGGTCGCGTACTCGGTGACCCCGGTGTCCATCCGCATCGACACCATGAAGTCCGCGAAGTACCGACGGTCGATGTCGTAGCGGCGGACGGTGTCGGCGAGAGCGGCGAGGACGGGCTGCGCCGCCGGCGCACCGTCGAGTGCGGCCTCCACGTCCGCCGTCAGCGTGTCCAGCTGGACGGCCTTCGCCGCGACCGGGCGGTCGTCGTCCAGGTCGTCCACGATCTCGTCCGCGTAGCGGGCGAAGCCGTAGAGCGCGTGGACGGCGGGCCGCCGGGCGGCCGGTAGCAACCGCGTGGCGAGGAAGTAGGTGCGCCCGTGCGCGGCGTTCAGCGCTCGGCAGGCGGCGTAGGCCGCCCGCAGCGCCGGGTCCGTGATCCCGGCGGCGTCGAGCTCAGCCGCTCCGCTGCCCGGCATGCGCGAACTCGTCGGGAACGCTGGCGGGCGTGGCAGGGCTGCGCAGGCTCAGGTGCAGCGGGTCGACCCGGTACAGCGATGCCGCGGCCAGTGCCGACAGGGCGGCACAGACGGCCAGGTAGGGCCAGTTGTAGAGGGCGTCCTCGCCGTTCGGGTAGTAGGCGATCACCAGCATCAGCGAGACGAACACCAGCCACGTCAGTGCCCGGCGTGACCAGGGCGCTCCGGCGACCAGCGCCATGCCCCAGCTGGCGTACCAGGGCAGCATCGCGGGCGACAGCACCGCGACCGCGAGCAGCACGATCCCGGCCCGCCGGATCGCGTCCGGCCCCCCGTCGCGGGCCGCCAGCCACTGCCGGACGGCGATCACCAGCAGGGCGATCCCGCCGAGTATCCGGGCGACATTGATGAAGGGCTGCTTGGGCAGGTCGAAGGGGATCTCCAGCAGCCAGTGTACGAACTCACCGACGCCGGTCGGCAGAGACATCCAGTTGACGATCATGGACGGGGCGCTCAGCGCGGGGAGCCACCCGAGGTCCACCCGGGCGACCAGGGTGATCGCGGCGAAGACGCTCGCGAACACGCCGATGCCCGCCGCGGCGGCCTTGGTGATCCGGGCGGCCTGCGAGCCGCTCAGGTGCGTCGCCCAGACCAGTACGAGGAACGGCAGCGCGACGCCCGCGCTGGCCTTGACCGCCATCGCACACGTCACGAGGACGATGCCGACGACGCACCGGCCGCGCAGCGCCCACAGGGCGCCCGCCGCCAGCAGGCCCATGACGAGCAGGTCGTTGTGGCCGCCACCGACCATGTGAATGATCATCATCGGGTTGGCGACCGCGACCCACAGGGCCACCGCGACCCGCCCGCCGAGCCGGCGCGTCAGCTCCGGCAGCGCCCAGACGAGCAGCGCCAGGCCCATCACGAGCATCAGCCGCATGAGCAGCACACCGACGATGATGTTGCCGCCCGCCGCCCACGCCACCGTCTTCGCCAGCAGGATGAACAGCGGGCCGTACGGCGCCGGCGTGTCCTGCCAGAAGTAGTGGACGTTCTCGGTGAACACGCCCGGCATGGCCTCGGGGCCCACCGCGTACGGGTCGAACCCGGCCAGCGGAAGCGCACCCTGCGCGAGGTAGCTGAACACGTCGCGGGTGAACAGCGGTGGCGTGACCAGCATCGGGATCAGCCACACCCCGGCGGTGGTGAGCACCGCCCGCCCGCCGGCGCGGTGCGCCAGCACCTCGCGGCCCAGCCGGATCCAGGCGTAGGCCATCAGGACCACGCCCAGGTAGATCAGCGCGGTGGCGAGCTCGCGGCCGTGGCCGTAGCGCCAGAAGCCCAGCGGCGAGTTCGTGAGGATCGGGTCGCGGACGAGGATGCCGCCCCCGCCGAAGCCACCGACCAGCAACAGCAGCGACGCGACGAGCCCGGTCAGGAGCGGAACGCGCGGCGGCGCGCCGAACCGGCCCGGTGGCCGCGCCGCCGCCGCTGGGCCGGTTCCGACCGGCGCGGCGGTGAGTACCCGGGCGGGCGGCGCGGCCACCCGCTCGGGCGTCGCCGGTTCGTCGACCGGGGAGGACGGCTGTGCGGTCATGTCGTCGCCAATGCTCGCACGAGGGCCGTCAGCGGCCTGTACGGCCCCTCGACCCCGGGCCGGTGCCGGTGACCCGCTCCGCGGCCAGCCGCCCGGAGATCAGCACCGGTGGGATCCCGACGCCCGGCGTGGTGCCGCAACCGGCCAGCACGACGTTGTCCACACCTCGCACGAGGTTGCGCGGCCGGAACGGCCCGGTCTGCGCGACCGTGTGGGCGAGCGCGAACGGAGTGCCCGCCCCGAGCCCGTCGGCCGTCCAGTCCGCGGGCGTGACGAGCCGCGACAGTTCGATCTCGGCCGCCAGCCCGTCCAGCCCCATGCCGCGGGCCTCCAGCACGCGCAGCAGCTCGTCGCGGTAGGCGGGCCCGACCCGGGGCCAGTCGATCGGGCCGGCCGCCGTGTTCGGGCACGGGGCGAGCACGAACAGCAGGTCCCGGCCTGCGGGAGCGAGCCCGGGATCGGTCGCCGTGGGGCGGGTGACCAGCAACGACGGGTCGCTCATCAGCCGGCCCTCGTCGATGATCTCCCGGAACGTCGACTCCCAGGCCGCCCCGAACGAGAGCGTGTGGTGGGCCAGCTCGGGACGGGCGCGGGTGACCCCGGCGTGCAGGACGACCGCGCTCGGCGACCAGCGCAGCGGAACGGGACGGCGCGGCGCCCGGCCGAGCAGCCGGTGCGCCACCGGCAGGTCCGGGGTGAGCACCAGCGCGTCGCAGGCCAGGCGCTCCGTCGGGCCGCCCTCGGCGGCCCGGTGCCGGACCGCGGTGACGCGCCCGCCCGACCGCTCCAGCCCGGTCACCGCGCGCCCGTACACGATCTCCGCGCCGGCGTCGGCCGCCGCGCCGGCGAGCGCCCGGCCGACCTGGCGCATCCCGCCCCGGGGGAAGTACACCCCCGCGATCGTGTCCATGTAGGCGATCACGCCGTACGCGCCGAGCGCCCGTCGCGGCGGCACCCCCGCGTAGAGGGCCTGGAAGGAGAAGATCCGCTGCAACCGCTCGTCGGGCAGGTACCGGGCGACCCGCGGGGCGAGCCGGCCGAACCCGCCGAGGGCGGCCAGCCGGGCCAGGTCCGGTCCGAGCAGCCCCAGCGGCGAGTCGATGTTCGCGCCGATGAACCGGTCGATCTCGGCGTGGTAGAGCTGCGTCAGCCAGGTGCGCAGCCGGCCGTAGCCCGCAGCCGCGTCCGGCCCGCAGGCCCGCCGGATCTCGGCCTCCATGGCGTCGACATCGGTGTGGACGTCGATCGTTGACCCGTCGGCGAACCGCGCGCGGTAGGCGGGGTCGAGCGGGACGAGGTCCAGCCGCTCCTCGAGCTTCTCCCCGACGGCGCCGAGCGCCTCCTCGAGCAGCGACGGCATGGTCAGCACCGTCGGGCCCGGGTCGACCCGGTAGGTGCCCGCGGCCGTCTCCAGGTCCAGCGCGCCTGCCCGGCCGCCCGGGCCGTCGGCCCGCTCGAGGAGAGTGACGCGGCGCCCGGCGCCGAGCAGGTGCAGCGCGGCGGACAGCCCGGACAGGCCCGCGCCGACCACCACCACATGGTCCGTAGGCCCGCTCACGGTCTTCACCGGCGCCGCCGGGTGGCCGCCACGGCCAGGTCGGCGAGCCGGGACGCGGCCGGCTCGGCCACCCCGCCCGTGCGAAGGGCGTCGAGTGCGGAGCCGGTCAGCGCGGCGATGCGCTGCTCGACCGCCTGGACGGCACCCAGCTCGGCGAGCAGGTCGCGGATCCGGTCGAGGCGGGCGTCGTCGAGCTCCGGGTCCCCGACGGCGTGCTCGATCTCGGCCACCGCGTCGGTCGAGCCGCGCCGGGCCGCCCGCTCGACGGCCAGGGCGAGCAGCAGCGTCCTCTTGCCCTCGCGCAGGTCGTCCCCGGCGGGCTTGCCGGTCACCGCGGGGTCGCCGAACATCCCGAGCAGGTCGTCGCGCAGCTGGAACGCCACCCCGATGTCCGCCCCGAAGCGGCGGTAACAGGCCACCAGGTCCGGATCCGCACCGGCGATCGCCGCGCCGAGGTGCAAAGGCCGTTCGACGGTGTACGCGGCGGTCTTGTAGCGGTCGATCTGCAGTGCGGCGCGCGCCGACGAGTCGCCGGTGGACTGGACGAACACGTCGAGGAACTGCCCGCCGAGCACCTCCGTGCGCATCGCCTCCCACGGGGCGGCCGCGCGGGCGGCGGCGTCGGCGTCCAGGCCGGCACCGCGCAGCATGTCGTCGGCCCAGACCAGGGCGAGGTCGCCGAGCAGGATGGCGGCTGCGGCGCCGAACCGGGCCGGCCGCCCGCGCCACGCCGCGTCGGCGTGCCGGCGGGCGAAGGCGACGTGCACGGTCGGCCGGCCCCGGCGGGTGGCGGAGGCGTCCATGAGGTCGTCGTGCACGAGCGCGCACGCCTGGATCAGCTCCAACGCGGACACCGCGCGCAGCACCGCGTCGACCGCCGGGCCGTCCGGGTCGCCGCCCGCGCCGCGCCAGCCCCACCACGCGAACGTCGGGCGGATGCGCTTGCCCCCGCCCAGCACGAACTCGCACAGGTCGCCTGCTGCGGCGCCGAACGCGGGGTCGATGGCCGCGGCGCCGGCGCGGCGCCGGTCGAGAAAGGCCGCGAGGGTCTCCTCGAGCCGGACGGGCAGGTCGAGGTCGGCGGCGTGCAGGCCCACCCCCGCCGGTCGTGCGGCGGTGGAGCTCATCGGCGCCGTCCGGGTCGTCCGGGCCCGGGGAGCGCGCCTGGGGGTCGGGAGGACACAGCAGGGAGCGTATCGGCGCCTCCCGGGCACGGCGCGGCGACGCGACCGCCGCACATCCGGGCTTCACTATTCTGGGCGGATGAAGGTGACCGACAGGCTCGACCCGACGCGGCCCGTGTTCTCGGTCGAGTTCTTCCCGCCCACGGACGGGGCGGGCGAGGCCGAGCTGTGGCGGGCGATCCGCCGGCTCGAGCCCCTGGACCCGGCGTTCGTCTCGGTCACCTACGGCGCCGGGGGGACGAGCCGTGACCGGACCATCCGGACCACCGCCCGGATCGCCACCGACACCACGCTGGTCCCGATGGCGCACCTGACGGCGGTGTCGCACTCGGTGGCCGAGCTCCGGCACGTGATCGGAGCCTATGCGGCGGCCGGGATCCGCAACATCCTCGCCGTGCGCGGCGACCCCCCGGGCGACCCGCTGGGCGAGTGGGTGGCGCACCCGGAGGGGCTGGCCCACGCCGACGAGCTGGTCCGGCTCGCGCGCGGGCTCGGTGACTTCTGCGTCGGGGTCGCCGCGTTCCCGTACGGGCACCCGCGCTCGGCCGACCTGGACACCGACACCGCCCGGCTGCTCGCGAAGATCCGTGCGGGCGCCGACTTCGCGATCACCCAGCTGTTCTTCGAGCCGGACGGCTTCCTGCGGCTGCGCGACCGGCTGGCGGCGCTGGGCTGTGCCGTCCCGCTGCTGCCCGGGATCATGCCGGTGCTGTCGACGCGCACGCTGGCCCGCGGACCGAAGCTCTCCGGGTCGCCGGTGCCGCGCGCGGTGCTGGAGCGGCTGGAACCCCTCGCCGACGACCCCGCGGCATTCCGCGCCGCCGGGCTGGACCTGACGACCGAACTGTGCGAGCAGCTGCTGGCGGAGGGCGTTCCGGGCGTCCACTTCATCACGTTCAACCGCTCGACGGCGACGGCCGAGCTGGTGCAGCGCCTGGGGCTGGCCGTCCCGGTCGCGCTCCCGGGCTGACCGGCCGGCCCCGGCAGGATCAGGTGTGCGGGCGGACCGGCGGGTTGCGCGTGCGGTGGGCCTGCCGCACCACCACGGCGCAGGCGATGATGACGAGTGTCGCCGTGAGCAGCGTCCAGCTCGTCGCGGACGGGGCGTTCGGGTCGGTGACCGCGATGACCGCGGTCACGTCCCCGACCCTGCCGGCGTCGAACGTCCAGCTCGCCGTGCCCGCGTCCGCGTCGCCGTTGGTCTCCAGCACCTCGCCGGACGTGGTGATCTTGAGCTGGAAGTCGGCCTTGTCGACGGGGACGGTCGTCAGGTCCGCCTTGCCGGTCACCAGCAGCCGGTTGCCGGCGCGGCGCAAGGAGAACTGCACGCGCTCACCGGCCGGCCCTGCAGCTGCCGAGAGCCGGCTGAGCTGGTCGAACGTCAGCCCGGAGAAGCGCAGCAGCGATCCGGTGTAGCCCTCCTGGCGGTAGGCGGAGACCTCGACGTCGTCGGCGATCTCCTCCGGCACGCTGATGGTGGGCCCCGGGTCGTCCGGGCCGGTCTCCGGGGTCGCGACCACGATCTCGCCGTTGACGGTGTCGTCGGGCTGGACGGCCAGCGCGGCGCGGACGCGGGCGCAGCCGCTCAGCGCGATGAACGCGACCAGCAGGGCGAGTGTCAGGGCGAGGATGCGGTGGGGACCCGGCCGGGACGGCGCGGGAGCCGGGGTGCGGGGCGGCGGCACCGCGCCATCGTGCCATCGGTGGCTCAGCTCCCCACCCGGTACCGGTGATCGCCACCGGCGGGCGGCCGTGGTCGGTCGCCCGACCACCAGGACGCGCAACCGGTGCTCACCCCTCGGGGCGGCCGGGAGTGGGGCGGGCAGCGGGTGGCGGCAGCGGCAGCTCGCGGCCGAGCACGGCGAACGGGCGGGCGTCACCGGTGAAGAGGTGATCGCGCAGCACGTCGCGGAAGCCGAGGCGGCGGTAGAGCTGCCAGGCCCGCCCGGGTGGCCGCGGACCGTGCTCGGGGGTCGACAGCAGCACGTGGGCCCGGTCCGTGCCGGCCAGCAGGGCGCGCAGCAGGCCCTCGCCGAGCCCGCCGCCCTGGGCGTCCGGCCGCACGTGCAGCTCGGTGAGCTCGAAGTAGTCGTCCGTCAGCGCCATGTCCCTCGGGTGCACGCCCCGGCGGACCTCCTCGTACCACCACTGGCCCGGACCGCCGGTGTAGCCGTACGCGATGCCGAGCAGCGGGCCGGCGGGGTCGAGCCAGCCGACCGCCCGCCAGCCGGGCCTGCGGACGTGCTCGAGCCAGAGCGAGCGGCGCTGGCGGGCCGTGCCCGGCGGGTAGCCCATCGCTGCGACGTAGACGTGCAGGGCCTCGGCCAGCCGGTCCGCGAGGTCACGCGCGTCGAGCTCGACCAGCCGGGGTCGGGCGGGTGCGGACGTCACGGGTCGGCCCTCCGCCGGGCGGCGGCGGTGCGGAAACGCTGCACCCGGTAATCACACCACGGTCGGGCGCATCACGCTGCCGACCTGACCGTCTCCGGGCAGGACTTGACGCCCGCGGCGCGGCGGGTTCTACTTGAGCCGGATCGAACATGCGTTCGATCGCGGCGTCCGGCGGGGGAGTGGGGGAAGCACTCCTCCGCCGGACGGCCGGCTCCGGCCGGTCGGAAGGAGAGTACCGAGGTGAGCCCCTTCAACCGCATGTTCGGCGGGCGGTCGCCCGCGCCCGTGCACGTCCGCTACCAGGACGGCGAGCCGGTCGAGTTCCAGCGCCGCCCGCTGCGGAGGGGCTCGCGGTTCCTCGTCACGGACGTGCGCGAGCGGTGGATCGAGGAGTCGCCGTGGCCGTTCCCGTCGCCGATGCCGGTCGGGGGCGATCGGTTGCGGTGCTGGCGGGTGCTGGCGCGGTCGGCGGAGGAGCCGTACGCGCCGCCGACCGAGTACGTGCTGCGCATGCGGGCGGGGCCCGGTGTGTGGGACCTGATGCGGGTGGCGGAGTGACGGCGGGAGCGGAGCGGGGGAGACGGCGATGGCGGTGACGACGGAGCGGGCACCTCGGAGGCTCCCTCCGATGCCCGCACCGACCTCCCGGGCGGTCCTCGGCCTGCTCCGGCAGGCGGGCGACGGCCTGGCCGAGGCGCACCGCGAGGCGGACCCGCTGCTCCGCTACCCCGCGGCCTACCTCGCGGCCCTGCGGGCGGCCGCGGCAGTCCTCGCGGTCCGGACGCGGCCGAAGCCCCGCCGGGGTGCCCCGCGCGACGTGTGGCACCTGCTGGCGGAGGTCGCGCCGGAGCTGGGGGAGTGGGCGGCGTTCTTCGCCTCGTGCTCCGACACCCGGGCGGCGGCGGAGGCGGGCATCGCGCGGCTGGTGAACCGCCGGGACGCGGACGACCTGCTGCGCCAGGCCGAGCAGTTCGTCGGGATCGTCCGGGCGCTGGTTCCGGTGCGCTGACCGCGGTCGCTCCGGCAAAGCAGCGCCCGGTGGCGACGGAGGGCGCCGTCGGTGGTGCGGCCGGCCCCGGTCAGCGGTGCACGGCCGGTGCCGCCGTCGCGGCGGGGGTGCGCTCGTCGTCGCCCGCGACCGCGGTGCCGTCGGCCGCCGGACCGGCCTGACCGGCGTCGTCGGACCGGTCGGTCCGGTCCGGTTCCCGCCGGCTGCGGGTCGTCCGCAGCACGCGGCCGAGCAGGGTGGTGAACACCGCGGAGACCTCGCGCGCACCCGGCGTGTCCCACCGCTGGATCGGCAGGCATGCCCCCTGCGCCTGCTGGATCGCGGACCGGTCGGGCAGGACGCTGCTGAAGACCAGCGGCCCGAACAGCTCGCGGAGCTCGGCGATCCGGAACTCGTGCTCGCTGTTGCGCGGCCGCACCCGGTTGATCACGACGCCCAGCGGTTGCAGGTCCGGGTTGCCGCGTTCGCGCTCGCGCTCGACCTGGATCGCGTCGAAGGCCCGCTGCACCCCGGCCACGGCGAACATCGTCGGATCGGTCACGAGCAGGGCGCGCTGGGTGGCGGCGAGTGCGCTGCGGGTGAGCTGGCCCAGCGACGGTGGGCAGTCGACGATCACGAGCCGGTAGGGCTCGTCCCGCAGGTCGGCCGGACCGCGGAGCCGGTCGAGGGCGCGGGCGCGCCTGCCCAGCTGCGCGACGCCCGGATCCGGCCGGTTGTGCCGCTCGGTCTGCTCCGCGCCCACCAGCACGTCCACCCCGTCCCCCCAACCGCTGGGGGCGATCGCGCTGCGCACCACGGCCGTGGTCGGTTCGTCGAGGACGTCCGCGACGGTGGCGGTGGTGGCCGCCGCGTCCAGCGCCACCGTCGCATTGGCCTGCGGGTCGAGGTCCACGACGAGGGTGCGCACCCCGTGCGCGTGGGCGGCTCCGGCGAGGCCGAGGGCGACCGTGGTCTTGCCCACCCCACCCTTCAGGCTCAACGTCGCGACGACCAGCACGGGGCGAATCTACTCAGCCGGGTCGCCGACTACGCTTCCGCTGTGACCACGTCGGCTGCCGGGTGAGCGAAGCGAGCGAGAAGATGTCACAGCGCATGGCCGCGGCGCCGACCGAGCGCAGCGAGACAGGCAGCGAGACAGAGCGTGCGCGCAGCGGCGCGGTGACCGGCGGCGCCGCCTGGCGTGTGCTGGCAGCCGAGGTCGCCCGGCTTCGCGCCACCCGGCCCGGGGCCGCGCCGCGCGTGCTCGATGTGGGCGGCGGCAGCGGTGCGTGGGCGGTGCCGCTCGGGGCGCTCGGCTGCGCGGTGACGGTCGTCGACTCCAGCCCGAACGCGCTGGCGGCACTGCAGCGTCGGGCGCGCGACGCCGGGGTGCACGACCGCGTCCGCGCGGTGCAGGGCGATGTGGACGCGCTCGGCGACGTCGTCCCGGCCGGCTCGGCGGACCTCGTGCTGGGCCACGGCCTGCTCGAGGTCGTCGACGACCCGGTCCGTGCCGTCGCGGCCCTCACCGTGGCTGCCGATGCGGGTGCGGCGGTGTCCGTGCTGACGGCGGGGCGGTACGCCGCGGTGCTGTCGCGCACGGTGGCCGGCCGTCTTGCCGAGGCACGGACGCTGCTCACCGACCCCGACGGCCGCTTCGGCCCGGACGACGCGCTGCGCAGGCGACTGGGCGCGGATGCGCTGCGGGAGCTCCTGGCGGACGCCGGCCTGCGGGTGGAGGTCCTGCAGGGCGACGGCGTGTTGGAGGGGTGGGTGCCGGGGGCGACGCGCGACGGCGGGCCGTCGGCCGCCCGGGCCGTCGCCGAGCTCGAGGAGCTGGCGACGGGGGTGACCCCGCTGCGGGAGCTCGCGGCGCGGTTGCACGCCGTGGGCCGGGTCCCTGCCTCTCGCCCCGCCGGGGCGACCGTCCGAAGCACGTGAGCCCGATGTGAGGGTTCAGACACCACGTGTCCGCCCGTCGGCGGTTGTCCGTATCACCACTGACCGAGTCCGGGTAGTCGCCGGGCCGAAGGACTCGTATCCTTCGGGTAGACGTCCACCCGGGCGCTCGTCGCGTCGCTCCGGCACCATGGAAGAGACCGACAGGAACATGTAGTGCCGGAGGCGAAGCCATGCCCCTCTCCGAGCACGAGCAGCGACTGCTCGATCAGATCGAGCGTGCTCTCTACGCCGAGGACCCCAAGTTCGTATCCACCGTCCGTGGTGGTCGGTTGCGCAAACCGACCCGCCGTCGGCGGCTTCAGGGCATCGCCGTCTTCGCGCTCGGGCTGGTGCTGCTCGTGCTGGGTGTCGCCGTTCGGGCGCTCTGGATCGCGGACAACTTCCCCGTGCTCAGCGTTGTCGGCTTCCTCGTGATGCTCGGCGGAGCCGTGATGGCGGTGACGGCCGTCGGTACCAAGGGACAGCAGGCCAGTTCGGCCAAGCGCGGAGAACCCGACAAGAGCCGCTTCACCGGCCGGATGGAAGAGCGGTTCCGCCGGCGCTTCGAGCAGGAGTGACGCCCTCATCCCCGACGAGGGCGCCCGCCTCCTTCTGACCCTCCGACACCGCGGTGGTCCGGCTCCGGAGCCGAGCCACCGCGGTGTCGTTGCTATCGCCGGTCGTTCCCGGCCGGATCGTCGGCGTGCTGGTCCTCGCAGCGGCGCCGCCGCCCGCCGATGACCGACGCCGGAAACAACCTGTGGTGCAGCGGGGCCGGCACGGCGCGCAGCGCGTCGGAGACCGCCCGCAGCGAACGCGACAGCGCGCCCGGGGCCGGGTCGACCCCGCCGTACCAGCTCTCCTCGACGGTCTCGACCACCGCGTCGAGTGCTCGCCTGACCGGGGCGTCGAGGCCGTGTGCGCGGGCCATCCGGTCCGCCGCCATCCGGACGGTGTCGCTGGCGACCGACGGCGCGCTGCGGTCCGCCGACCCGGCCAGCAGCTCGTCCCACGCGGCGCCGGCCGCCCCGGCACCACCGGCGTCGGCCGCGGCCAGGCGCCGACGCCGCAACCGGGCCCGCCAGACGATCGGCCCGGCCAGCACCGCCGCCACCGGGACCGCTGCCGCAAGCGCAGTCGCCAGCCCGAACAGGACCGGCGGCGTCGACCCGGCCGGCGCCGGGGTCGCGGGGGCAGGCGCGGCGTCGGCGGACTCCGGCGCGACGGCGTCGGGCGCACCGGAGTGCGGGGTCGCGGTCTCCTCCGCGGCGGGCGGCGGGGTCCGGGCCGGGGCCCGCTGCTCGTCGGCCTCCCCGGTGGCCTGCAGGACGTAGGGCGGGACGATCGCGCGGCCGTCGGTGAGCGGGGTCGGATCGAACGTCGTCCACCCGGCGCCCGGGAACCACGCCTCCACCCACGCGTGCGCATCCGCGGTGCTCACCGAGCGCACCCCGGCCACGTCCCGGCCTCCGGTGAACCCGACCGCGACCCGGGCCGGCACCCCGAGGGTGCGCAGCATCACCGCCATCGCCGACGCGAACTGCTCGCAGTAGCCGCGCTTGCCGCGGGTCAGGAACTCGACGAGGGCGTCGTCGCCGTTGCCCGGCGCTGTCGACAGGTCGTAGGTGAACGACGAGCCCGGCCCGGTGAACCACCGGGTGAGCGCGACCGCCCGATCGAACCCGGTGGGCGCGCCCGAGGTGACCTCCCGCGCCAGCGCGGCCACGCGTGGGTCGACGCCGTCCGTGGCGAGGAACTCCGGGTCCACACCCGCCGCGCCGCCGTCGGCGGCGCGCAGCGACTCGGCCGTGGGTGCGGGGAGCAGGGCCTCCTGGGTCCACGCCTGCTCCTGCCGGGGACGGGTGTTGTACGCGGTCCCGCTCAGCGGGTCGAAGCTCCAGCCGTCCGCGGACAGCCCGGAGACGGCGAGCGGCACGCCGTAGACCGGCAGCCAGTAGTCGCGGAATCCGACGTTCTCCACACGGACGGTCGCCCGGTCGCCCGACCCGTCCGCCGCCGGCAGGTCCCCGGTCAGCGGGGTGCCCGGGCCCGGGCGGCGCACCTGCCAGCCGCTGTCCGGGACGTAGGTGCTGAGCGTGACTGCGCGCAGGTAGGCGGGCCGCGGCAGGCCGGTGACGCGGAACAGCTCGGTCGGGGTGGCCTCGTGCAGCTCCCCGCGCAGGGCGGTGAACGGGCTGAGCCCGATCTCCGTGCCCCGGCCGGCGCCCGCGCCGCCGGAGCTCGGGAACCGGCCCGCCGTGCCGACCCCCGCGGCCAGCACCCCCGCCCCCAGGGCCAGGACGGTCGCCGCCCCCACGGTCGCCGCGCCACCGGCGCCCGCCTGCCACGGGCGGCGTCCTTCGCCGGGCCCGGGCCGGGCGAAGAGCAGAAGCCCGAACCCGGCGGCGGCCGCGACGAGCATCCAGGCGGGCAGCAGGTCGTCGGCGAGAGCGGTGGGGACCGCGAACACCGCCAGCAGCAGCACGCCCGCCGCGGCGGGTGCCGCTGCGCCGACCGTGACGGCGTGTACCGCCACGGCCGTCACGCCGAAGGCGAGGGTGACGAGCAGCAGCATCGCCGGTGTCGCCGGCACCGGGGCCGCCTCGGTGCGGATCTGGGTCGCGGCGTCGGCGACCAGCGCGCTCACCTCGCCCACGGCCGTCGGGCCGGGCAGCACACCCAGCGCGCCGGAGTCGGTGAACAGCGTCGTGACCAGCGCGGCGAGGGCCCCGAGCTGCGCGCAGGCGATCGGCGCCGGTGCGGCGCCGCGCACCGCGGCGCCGAGCAGGCCGACCGCGACGACGAGCGCGACGGCACCCGCGGCGTACCCCCACCACGACGTGCCCTGCACGACGGCGGCCACGGGCGACCCGGCGAGCAGGAGCGCGATCCCGGCCCAGGCCGGACGCACCCAGTACCGGGTCCGGGGGCGCGGCGGCGGGGCCGGAGCGACGGGCGGGGCCGGAGCGTGCGCCGTCACGGCACACCCGCCCGCGGCGCCGGGCAGGACACGAGCTCGTCCCACACGTCCTCGGGCCTGGTACCGCGGGTGGCGACGGTGACCGCCCACCCCGTCCCCCGCAGCGCGGCGGCCGTCGCCTCGGCCGACGCCGGCGCCCCGGCGGCCGTGGCGACCGGGGCCGTGCCGGAACCCCGGTCCCCGACGTCCAGCAGCACGGCGTGCCCCTGGCCGGGGCAGCGCGCGAGCAGCGCCGGAAGCTCGTCGAGGCCTGTCGAGCCGAGGATCGCGAGGACGTCCCCGGAGCCCGGCAGCGCGGGGCCGCCGAGGTCGGTGTGCGCCGACGGCCGCAGGGTCGCGAGCGCGTCGAGCAGGCCGTCGGCACCTCCCGAGGCTCCAGGCGGGACCGGGCACGCACCGTCTTCGGTGACGAGCTCCACCGGTTCACCCCGGTCGATCAGGTGGACGCAGGCGCTGGCCGCGAAGGTGACCGCCCACTCCAGGCTGGCCGTCGGCCCGTGTCCGCGGTGCGCGCCTGCCCGCCGGTCGAGCAGGACGGTGACCCCGCCCCGCCAGGGGCGCTCCTCCAGCCGGACCATCAGCTCGTCGTGGCGTGCCGTGCTGCGCCAGTGCACGCGCCGCAGCTCGTCGCCGCTGCGGTAGGGCCGCACGAGCACGTCCGAGCGGCCCTGGCCCGAGCCCGCCGCGCCCGCGCCGTGCGCTCCGTCGGACGAGCCGAGCGCGTGCGGTATCCCGCGCAGCGGCACGATCCGCGGCAGCACCAGCAGCTGTTCGGTGCCCGGGACCCTGTGGGCGAACTCGGCCAGGCCCAGGGGGTCCGTGCCGTACGCGACGAGCGGGCCGAGGCGGTGCACCCCCCGGCGCATCGGCAGCAACGTGTAGTGCACAGCCGCGTCCCCCGGCGCGGGCGACACCCGGAAGCGGGGTGGGGCGGCGGCGCCCGCGGCGTCCGGCACGGTGTCGACCAGGACCAGCGGGCCGGCCATGGCACCCGCCGTGACCTCCAGCGTCATCGTCGCCGGTGCCCCGACCGGGAGCCGGCGCGGCGTCAGAGTCCGGCGCACGCGCACCGTGTTCCGCGTGGCCAGCGCGAGCAGCAGGGCCAGCAGCGGCAGGAACGCGGCGAAGGCGCCGACCCGGAGCAGGTCGCGCTCGGCGAGCGGGACCGCGCACGCGGCGGTAGCGACTCCGGCGGCGAGCAGGCAGCGTCCGCGGGTGCTCAGGCCGGTGCGGTCCGCCCGGCGACCGGCCGCACCGAGGGCGGAGCCGCTCGTCTCGTCCGGCTCGGCGGCTCCGCGGGACCGGACCGGTGGGCCCACCTGCGCGCTCAGGTTCGGGCCGGCGCAGGCGCCGGCAGCCGCGTGAGCAGGCCGTGCACCAGCTCGGCGGTCGAGCGCCGGGCGGCGCGGGCGTCGGGGGCGAGCAACAGCCGGTGGGCCAGCACGGGGACGGCGACGGCGCGCACGTCGTCCGGGGTGACGAACCCGCGCCCCTGCAGCGCCGCCTGCGCCCGGGCGGCCCGCACCAGCTGCAGCGTCGCCCGGGGGGAGGCGCCCAGCCGGAGGTCGGGCAGCCGACGGGTGGCGGTGACGAGGTCGACGCAGTACTGCCGGACCTCCTGGCCGACCCGGATGCGGCGCACGGCCTCGATCACCGCCTGCACCGTGAGCGCGTCCGTCACCGGGAGCAGCTGCTCCAGCGGCTCCGCCGCAGCGTGCTCGTCGAGCATCGTCAGCTCGGCGGCCGGGTCGGGGTAGCCGATGCTGACCCGCGCGGTGAAGCGGTCGCGCTGGGCCTCCGGCAGCGGGTAGGTGCCATCCATCTCGATCGGGTTCTGCGTGGCGACCACGAGGAACGGGCTCGCCAGGCCGTAGGTGACGCCGTCCACCGTGACCTGGTGCTCGGCCATGCACTCCAGCAGGGCGGACTGGGTCTTGGGTGAGGCACGGTTGATCTCGTCCGCGATGACGACGTTCGCGAACACCGGCCCGGGACGGAACTCGAACTCCTCGGTGCGCCGGTTGTAGATCGACATGCCGGTGATGTCGCCGGGCAGCAGGTCCGGGGTGAACTGGACCCGGCTCACCGAGCAGTCGATCGAGACCGCCATCGCCTTGGCCAGCGACGTCTTCCCCACCCCGGGTACGTCTTCGACCAGGAGGTGCCCCTCGGCGAGCAGCGTGACGAGTGCGATGCGCACGACGTCCGGCTTGCCCACGAGGACGTGCTGGACGTTCGTGCCGATCCGGTGGGCGAGCTCCGCGACGTCGGGAAGGCCCGCCGGGGGGCGGGGGGCCCCGCCGTTCCCCCGGTCGGCTCGCACCGCGGGCGTCGGCCAGCTGCCCGTCGTCGTCACCCGACCCTCCTCGCCGCCCCGCGCACCGGGGCCCCGCCCAGTCTGTCAAATGGCCCGACCCGGGACGGGTGTACCGGGTGGTCGGCCCGCCCTGACCGTTCGGCGAGGTCTGTGGGCTCACCCCCCACCGTGGCGGCCGTATCCCCCCACAGTCCCCCACCATCGCGCCCGTCGGCGGCGAAATATCACTCTCTGTATCAGCTGCGACGACGGATTGTCTTGATCTTCGGGGGGCGACACGTCCTCCCAACGGGTGGGTCCGTCGCCTTCCCCCACTTGGCACCACCCCCGTTCACCTGCGAGAACGAACATCGACACGGTCGTGACGATCGGCTGTAGCGATTGACGGTGGAGGGAAGTGGGGTAATGTGGTGATCGCTGGAGCACGACGGGGGCCACAGGTGGAGGTGGGTCGTGTTCCTCGGCACCTACACCCCCAAGCTGGACGACAAGGGGCGGCTGACGCTGCCGGCGAGGTTCCGGGACGAGCTGCGAGGCGGGCTGATGATCACGAAAGGGCAGGACCACTGCCTGTACGTGTTCCCCCGCGAGACGTTCGCGGAGATGGCCCGGAAAGTGGCATCGGCGCCGCTGACGAGCGAGTCGGCCCGCGCGTTCCAGCGCAACCTGTTCTCCGGAACAGACGAGCAGAACCCCGACGCGCAGGGCCGGATCGCGATCATCCCGGAGCTGCGCCGCTACGCGAGCCTCACAAAGGACTGCGTGGTGCTCGGCGCCTTCACCCGCGCCGAGATCTGGGACGCGCAGCTCTGGCAGCGCTACCAGGAAGAACACGAGGACGAGTACGCAAAGGCTCAGGAGGAGGTACTCCCCGGCCTCTTCTAGAGCCGGCGGGCGAAGCGGTGAAGACCACACCGCCCGTGCGCCCTCCCGGATGCCGTGCGACAACGCCCGGCGGCCCTGACACACCTTCCCCGGTGCCAGGTTCGCCGTCGTACCCGCACGGCCTCCGGGAGGGTGCGCGGCGGTGGCCCGACCGGACGACGACGGCAGTATACGCGGTAGTGGGACGCCGTCCTGGCGGGGACGGTGCCGTGACTCGGGAAAGTCGGGGCGCGGAACCACTCCGACTGTCGTCGGCGGACGTTCGGGAACGGCGCGGGGCGGGAGGTGAGCGGTGGGGCAACACCCCGACGCAGATGCGGCGGGCGGGCCGGCTGGGGCCAGGCACGTCCCCGTCCTCCTGCCCCGCGTCAACGAGCTCCTGGACCCGGCTCTCCGCGACCGGCCTGCCGTCCTCGTGGACGCCACCCTGGGGCTCGGTGGCCACGCGGCCGCCCTGCTCGCCGCACACCCGCGGCTGACCCTCGTCGGTCTCGACCGCGATCCCCAGGCACTCGCCCTGGCCGGCCGCCGGCTCGTGGCCTTCTCCGACCGGATCCACCTCGTGCACGCCGTGTACGACCGCATCGCCGACGTCCTCGGGGAACTGGGGCTTCCCCGCGTCGACGGCGTGCTGTTCGACCTCGGCGTGTCGTCACTGCAGCTGGACGCCACCGAGCGGGGCTTCTCCTACTCCCGCGACGCCGACCTCGACATGCGGATGGACCCGGACCGCGGCCGGACGGCCGCGGACGTGCTCAACACCTATCCCGTGCCGGAACTGGCGCGGGTGCTGCGCGAGTACGGCGAGGAGCGGTTCGCCTCCCGGATCGCCACGGCGATCGCCCGCCGCCGGGCACACAGCCCCCTGCGGCGCAGCGCCGAGCTCGTCGAGCTGCTGTACGAGGCGGTTCCGGCCGCCTCCCGGCGCACCGGCGGCCACCCGGCGAAGCGGACGTTCCAGGCGCTGCGGATCGAGGTCAACGGCGAGCTGGAGGCCCTCGCGGCGGCGGTGCCGGCCGCGATCGACGCGCTCGCCGTGGGCGGGCGGGTCGTCGTGCTGGCCTACCAGTCGCTCGAGGACCGGATCGTCAAGCGCGAGCTGGCCGAGCGGGCCCGGTCGCGCACACCCGTGGGCCTGCCCGTCGAGCTGCCCGGGCACGGCCCGGAGCTGCGGCTCCTGACGCGCGGAGCCGAGATGGCGAGCGACGACGAGATCGCCGACAACCCGCGCGCCGCCTCGGTGCGGTTGCGGGCCGCCGAACGGATCGGGGAGGCCGCAGCGTGAGTACCGGGTCGAGCACCGCCCGAACGTCGAGCACCGTCAGTGTCCCCGGGGAGGCATCATGAGTGCGCCGGTCATCGAGCGGCCGAGGGCGGGCAGCACCCGTACCGCCACCCGGCCGACGGCGCAGCCCGTCGCCCCCGGGCGGTCCCGCCCGCAGCGCGACGGCACCCGGGCGCGCCCGGCGACCAAGGCCCCGGGCCGGGCGGTCGCCCCGGGCCGGGCCCAGTTCGTGCTGACCGTGATGGTCCTGCTCGGGATGGGCCTCGTCGCGACGCTGTGGCTGTCGACGGCCGCGGCGGCCGACTCGTACCGGCTGCAGGACGCCCGCAGCGCGGCCCGGGACCTCAGCGAACGCAGCGAGCGGTTGCGCCGCGACGTGGCCGACCTGCATTCGCCCCCCGCGCTCGCCCAGCGCGCGACGGAGCTGGGCATGGTGCCTGCCAAGGATCCCGCCCGGCTGGTCGTCGCCTCCGACGGGACGACGACGGTGGTGGGCGAGCCCGCGGCGGCCGTCGCGCCGGCGGTCGTCGCCGCCCCGCCCGGGCTCGGCGGCGGGGTGACGCCGGCCGCGCCCGCGGCGCCGCCCACCACGTCCTTCGCGGCGGCGCCCCAGGCCGTGCTGGCCGACGCGGTCGCGGCGGTGAAGCCGGTGGCCAAGGAGGCGGCCGAGGCGGCGCGGCAGGCCGCGGAGGGCGACAGCCCCGACGCCACGGGCGGGACCAGCTCGGACGCCGACTCCAGGGCGAACTCCTCGGCGGACGACGAGTCCGACGGCGACGACCCCACGACCGGCCGAGCGACGGGCACCTCGCGGTCCGGCGACGACGCGGCCGACAGCGCCACCGGCACCCGACGGGCCGCCGCCCGGTCCGGCGACGACACGGCTGACTCCGCCACCGGCACCCGACGGGCCGCCGCCCGGTCCGGCGACGACGCGGCCGACAGCGCGACGGGCACCTCACGGACCGCCGCGGACGCGGATGCCGACTCCGAGGACACGACCGGCGCGGGCGGCACCACGACCGGCACCTCGGGGCGCGGCGCCCGGACGACAACGGGCACCGGCTGATGCCCGCGGCCCCGCCCCGCACCCGCCCGGCAGGCGCCGCCCGCAGTTCGCCTTCGGCTCCCCGTCCGGGGGGGCGCGGCGGCCGGTCCACGACACGCACGCCCGACCCGCGCCGCCGTCTGCGGGTGGGGCAGATCGTGCTGGTCGTCGCGCTGCTGGTGGCCACCGTCAAGCTCGTCGTCGTCCAGGGCCCGCAGGCCGGCACGCTGCAGGCCGGCTCGGCCCGACAGCGCACCAGCGAGATCGCGCTGCCCGCCGAGCGCGGCCGCGTCCTCGACCGCGCGGGCGCGGCGCTGGCGTTCAGCGTCGAGGCCCGCGCGCTCGTCACCAACCCCCGGCTGATCGCCACGACCAAGGGCACCGGCGCCGCCGCCTACATCACCGAGATGGCCGCGACGATCGCGCAGGCGACCGGTGCCGACGCGACCGCCCTGCGTACGGCGCTGGAGAGCGACAAGGGCTACGTCGTGCTCGTCCCGCTGGTCGACCCGGACGTCGCCCGCACGCTGCGCGACAAGTACCCGGAGATCGCGGAGGAGAAGCGCGAGTCGCGGCAGTACCCGGGCGGGGCGCTCGCCGCGAACGTCGTCGGCGTCGCCTCCTGGAACGCCACGGACCGCAAGCTCACCGGGCTGACCGGGCTGGAGAGCTCGCAGGACAACCTGCTCGCCGGGCAGGACGGGCTGCAGGTGGTCGACACGGCCGAGGGCAGCTCGGCCGTCATCCCCGGGAGCACCCGGTTCGAGCGGCCTGCGATCCCCGGGTCGGACCTGGAGCTGACGCTCGACTCGGACCTGCAGTACACGACGCAGCGCCAGCTCGCCGAGTACGCCGCCGCGAAGGGCGCCAAGGGCGGTTCGGCCGTCGTGCTCGATGCGAAGACGGGCGAGGTCCTCGCGATGGCGAACGCGCGGACGTTCGACCCGCGCGCCTTCTCCTCCGCCGACGAGACGACCCTCGGCAACCCCGCGGTGTCCAGCCCTTACGAGCCCGGGTCGGTGAACAAGATCGTCACGATGGCCGCGGCGCTGGAATACCACACGGCGGCCCCGGACAGCGTGTTCGCCGTCCCCGGCAGCATCCGGGTCGCCGACCGCACGGTCAACGACGCCTGGCACCACGGCACCGAGCCCTACACGCTGACCGGGATCCTGGCGAAGTCGTCGAACGTCGGCACGATCATGGCCGCCCGGGGGGTCGGCGAGGACCGCTTCGCGGACATGCTCGCCCGATTCGGCCTGGGCACGCGCACGGGCGTCGGGCTGCCCGGCGAGAGCCCCGGGCGGGTGCCGGCACGCGCGACCTGGTCGGGCTCGACCTTCGGCAACCTGCCCATCGGGCAGGGCCTCTCGATGACCACGCTGCAGATGGCCGGCATGTACCAGGCGGTCGCCAACGACGGGGTGCGCATCCCGCCGCGGATCGTGGAGGCCACGGTCGGGCCGGACGGCGTCCGCACCCCGCTACCCGCTCCCGAGGCGGTGCAGGTCATCTCGCCGGAGTCCGCGCGGACGCTGCGGACGATGCTCACCGCGGTGACGCAGGACGGCCACACCTCGGACTCCCGAGGCACCGGCTACGCCGCGGCGATCCCGGGCTACCAGGTGGCGGGCAAGACCGGCACCGCGCAACAGATCGACCCGTCGTGCGGTTGCTACGCCTCGTCGACGTACTGGATCACGTTCGCGGGCATGCTCCCCGCCCAGGACCCGCGGTACGTCATCGCGATCATGCTGGACGCCCCGCAGCCCGGGACGAGCGCCGCACCGCTGTTCCACGACATCGGCTCGTACCTGGCCCAGCGCGAGAAGCTGCCGGTGAGCCCGGACCCGCAGCCGATCCAGGCCCTGGTGTCCCATTTGCCCCCGGCGCCCCCGGCGCCCCCGGCGCCCCCGGCGCCCCCGGCGGCACCGGCCCCGGCGCCCGGCGACCCGGCGGCGGCGCCCGTCGACGGCGAGGTCCCTGCCGCCGGCTCGCCTCCGACCTCCGTCCCGGCCGCCGGCGCCCCGAACCCCGCTCCACCCCGCTGACCCATCCCGCAGCGGACCCGGCGAGTCGGGCGTCGGTGCCCGGCGAGTCGCATGTTCATGCCCGGCGAGTCGCATGTTCATGCCCGGCGTCGGGTACCGGGCGCGGGGAGCCTGCGGGGGTGTGGGGCGGCGGTCGGGCGCGATCATGGGCGCCGGTAGCCTTCCGGCGTGCCGCCCGTCCGCACCTCCGCCGTCGCCGCGGCCGCCCGGCCGCCTCGGCCCCGGGCCTCGCGACGCGTCGACCTGCACGTCCTCGCTGCCGCCGTCGACGGCGCTCTCGTCGCCGGCGAGCCCGGTGCGTTCGTCACAGGCGCGACGCTGCGGGCCGCCGAGGTCCGGCCCGGCGACCTCTTCGCCGCCCTGCCCGGTGCCCGGTCCCACGGTGCGGATTTCGTCGGGCAGGCGCGTTCGGCGGGGGCGGCTGCCGTCCTCACCGACCCCACGGGCCTCGACCGGGCCCGGGCCGCGGGAGTGCCCGTGCTGGTGCACCCGCTGCCGCGGGCTGTGCTCGGCATCGCCGCCGCCATCGTCTACGGCGATCCGACGGAGCGCCTGCGGGTGCTCGGCGTCACCGGGACCAGCGGGAAGACCACCGTCGCGCACCTGCTCGAGGCGGGGCTGGCCGCAGCCGGCCGGACGACGGGGCTCGTGGGCACCGTCGGCACCCGCGTCGCCGGCGCCACCCTGCCCAGCGTGTTCACCACCCCCGAAGCCCCGGACCTGCAGGCCCTGTTCGCCCTCATGCTGGAGGAGGGCGTCACGGACGTCGCGATGGAGGTGTCCAGCCACGCGCTGGCGCTCGGCCGGGTCGCCGGCACTCACTTCGCCGTCGGTGCCTTCACCAACCTCTCGCAGGACCACCTCGACTTCCACGCCGACATGGACGACTACTTCGCCACGAAGGCCGCGCTGTTCACCCCGGGGCGGACCGAGCACGCGGTGGTCTGCGTGGACGACGAGTGGGGGGTGCGGCTGGCCGCCCGCACCCCGGGGGCGGTCACCGTCTCCGCGCACGGCCGGGCCGACTGGTGCGTCCGGGACGTCGCCGCCGAGGTCGACGGCACCCAGCACTTCACCGCCGTCACCCCGCACGGCCCGGTACCGGTCCGGCTGCTCCTGCCGGGGCCGTTCAACGTCGCGAACGCGCTGGTCGCGCTGGCCTGCCTGGACGCGGCGGGCGTGGCGCCCTCCGTGGCGGCCGGGGGCCTGGCGCGGGTCGCCGTACCCGGTCGCATGCAGCGGGTCGAGCGCGGGCAGCCGTTCCTGGCGGTCGTCGACTACGCCCACAAGCCCGCCGCCGTCGCCGCGCTGCTCGCCGCGCTGCGCCCGCAGGTGGCCGGGCGGCTGCTGGTCGTGCTCGGTGCCGGAGGCGACCGCGACCGGGCCAAACGGCCGCTGATGGGCGCCGCCGCGGCCGCCGGGGCCGAGCTGCTGGTCGTCACCGACGACAACCCGCGCTCCGAGGATCCCGCGACCATCCGCGCGGAGATCCTCGCCGGTGCCCGCGCCGAACCCGGCCGCGGCGAGGTGCGCGAGATCGGTGACCGCGCGGAGGCCATCGCCGCCGCCGTCGCCGCCGCCCGGCCGGGCGACGCGGTCGTCGTCGCCGGGAAGGGCCACGAGACCGGGCAGAAGATCGGCGACGTCACGCTCCCGTTCGACGACGCCCGGGAACTTGCGGCCGCGATCGCGGCCACCACCACAGGCGAGACGACCACTGGCGAGAGGCCGAGCGTGGGAACCCCGAACCCGGGCCGGGTGCCCGGATGATCGAGATGAGCCTGGCCGAGGTCGCCGAGGTGACCGGGGGGCGGCTGCACCGCGCCACCGGCACCGAGCGGGTCGCCGGCGTCGAGTTCGACTCGCGCACGGTCGGCCCGGGCGGGTTGTTCCTGGCCCTGCCCGGCGAGCGGGCCGACGGGCACGCCTTCGCCGCCGCCGCGGTCGCGGCCGGTGCCGTCGCGGTGCTGGCCGCGCGCGAGGTCGACGCGCCCGCGGTGCTCGTGCCCCCTGCGGAGCCTCGCGGCCTCGCGGCACCGAATCCGCTGGGGAACAGCTACCTCGCCGCCACCGACCCCGACGGTTCCGGTGCCGCGGTCCTCGCCGCGCTGGCCCGCCTGGCCGCGCACAACGTCGCCGTGCTGAGCCGGGCCGGCCTGACCGTCGTCGGCGTGACCGGCAGCTCCGGCAAGACCTCGACGAAGGACCTGCTGGCGGCGATCCTGGCCCCGCTCGGCCCGACCGTCGCACCGCCCGGGTCCTTCAACAACGAGCTGGGCCTGCCCTGGACCGCGCTGCGGGCCGACACCGGCACCCGGCACCTGGTGCTGGAGCTCTCCGCCCGCGGACGCGGCCACATCGCCGCGCTGTGCCACGTCGCGCAGCCGCGGATCGGGGTGGTGCTCAACGTCGGGCGTGCGCACCTGGGCGAGTTCGGTTCGCCGGAGGCGATCGCCGCGGCGAAGGGCGAGCTGGTGGAGGCACTGCCTGCCGACGGGGTGGCCGTGCTCAACGCCGACGACCCGGCCGTCGCCGCCATGGCGACGCGGACGCGGGCCGCCGTCGTGACCGTCGGCCGGTCGCCGGACGCGACCGTGCGGGCCGAGGACCTGACGCTCGCGGCGGGCCGCCCGCGGTTCCGGCTGGTCGCCCCGCAGGGCTCGGCGGAGGTGGCGCTCCGGCTGGTCGGGGCGCACCACGTCGGCAACGCCCTGTCCGCCGCGGCGGTCGCGCTGGAGTGCGGCGCCACCCCGGACGGGGTCGCCGCGGCGCTGTCGGCGGCCGGCCCCGCCTCGCGATGGCGGATGGAGGTCGTGGACCGCGCGGACGGCGTCACCGTGGTCAACGACGCCTACAACGCGAACCCGGAGTCGATGCGCGCGGCGTTGCAGGCGTTGGCGGCGCTCGGGAGCGGCACGCGGCGGACATGGGCGGTGCTGGGCCGGATCGCGGAGCTGGGCGACGCCTCCGCCACCGCTCATGCGGAGGTCGCGGCGACCGCCGCCGAGCTGGGCGTGGACCACCTCGTGACGGTCGGCCCCACCGAGTACGGGCGCGGGCGCGCCGTCGCGGACGTCGCGGCAGCGCTCGACCTCCTGCGCGCGGAGCTGGAGCCCGGCGACGTCGTGCTGGTCAAGGCGTCGCGAGCGGTCGGCCTGGACCGGCTCGCCGACGCGCTGGTGCAGGAGCGGGAGCCCGTCGCGTGAGAGGCATCTTCATCGCCGCGGCCGTGGCGCTCGCGGTCTCGATCCTGCTCACCCCGTACCTGATCCGGTCCTTCACGCGGCAGGGCTTCGGCCAGGAGATCCGCGACGAGGGCCCGAAGAGCCACAAGGCCAAGCGCGGCACGCCGACGATGGGCGGCGTGGCGATCATGATCGCCATCTGGGTGGGCTACCTGGTCTCGCACGGGCTCACCGGGGAGCCGATCACGGCGTCGGCGATCCTCGTGCTGTTCCTCACCACGGCGCTCGGGATCGTCGGCTTCCTCGACGACTTCATCAAGCTGCGCCGCCAGCGCAACCTCGGGCTGAACAAGACCAGCAAGCTGGTCGGGCAGCTGGTCACGGCGCTGGTCTTCGGGATCCTCGCGGCGCGGTTCGTCAACGCCGAGGGGCTCAGCCCCGCCTCGACGAACCTGTCCTTCGTCCGCGACATCACGGTGATCTCGTTCGGGGTCGTCGGCTTCGTGGTGTTCGGCTACTTCGTCATCGCCGCGTGGTCCAACGCGGTGAACCTCACCGACGGCCTCGACGGGCTCGCCGCCGGCACCGCCGCGATGGTGCTCGCCACCTACGTGATCATCGGGTTCTGGCAGTTCCGCAACGCCTGCGCGATCAACGGGGTGGCGGGCTGCTACCAGGTGCGCGACCCGTTGGACGTCGCGTTGGTCGCCGCTGCCGCCATGGGCGGCTGCATCGGCTTCCTCTGGTGGAACGCCGCGCCGGCCCGGATCTTCATGGGTGACACGGGCTCGCTGGCCCTGGGCGGCCTGATCGCCGGGCTGTCCATCGTCACCCGCACCGAGCTGCTGCTCGTCGTGATCGGCGGAGTGTTCGTGGTGGAGACGCTGTCGGTGGCGCTGCAGATCGTCGTGTTCCGGACCACCCGGCGGCGGCTGTTCCGGATGGCGCCGTTCCACCACCACTTCGAGCTGGCGGGCTGGGCCGAGACAACGGTGATCATCCGGTTCTGGCTGCTCGCCGCCATGTGCGCGGCGCTGGGGCTGGGGCTGTTCTACAGCGAGTGGCTGACGGCGTCGTCGGGTATCGCCTCATGAAGGTTGCCGCCCGGTGAAGGACACCGCCGCATGAAGCCCGCCGAGCTGGTCGACGCGCCGGTGCTCGTCGCCGGGGCCGGGATCTCCGGGCTCGCCGCCGCGGCGGCGCTGGTCGAGCTGGGTGCGCGGGTGACGGTCGTCGACGCGAACCCGGCCGCGCTGGCCGACCTTCCCGAGGGGGCGGTGGCGGGTGCGGGGGAGGACGTGCCGTCCGGTACCCGGCTCGTCGTCACCGGCCCGGGCCGACGCCCGGACCACGCGCTCGTCGCCGCCGCGGCCACCGCCGGGGTGCCGGTGGTCGGCGAGCCGGAGCTGGCGTGGTGGATCGGAGCTGCCTCCGGCGAGCCCCCCACCTGGCTGGTCGTCACCGGAACCAACGGCAAGACCACCACCACGGGCATGCTCGAGGCGATTCTACTGGCGGCCGGGATGGACGCCGTGGCCTGCGGGAACATCGGCTACCCGGTGGTGGACGCGGTCCGGGCGGGGCGGCGGGTGCTCGCGGTGGAGCTGTCGAGCTTCCAGCTGCACTGGTCGCCGTCCGTGGTGCCCGCCGCCGGGTGCGTGCTCAACGTGGCCGAGGACCATCTCGACTGGCACGGCTCGATGGCCGCCTACGCGGCCGCCAAGGCGCGGGCGCTGCGCGGCCCGGTGGCGGCCGCGGGCGTGGACGACCCGGCGGCGGCCGCGCTGCTGGCCGCGGCCCCGGCGGAGCGGAAGGTCGGCGTGACACTGGGCGAGCCCGTACCGGGCCGGCTGGGGATCGTCGACGGTGTGCTCGTCGACCGCGCGTTCGCCGCGGCCGGCGCCCCTCGGGGCTCGGAGGTGGCCACCCCCGACGTAGCGAAAGCGGCGTTCGGTGCGTTCAGTGCACCCAAAGCCGCTTTCGCTACGTCCGGGCGCGCCGACGCGGACGACGGAGTGGAGCTCGCCCGCGTCACCGACGTGCACCCCGGCGGGCCGCCCGGGCTCACCGACGCGCTCGCCGCCGCCGCGCTGGCCCGTGCCGCGGGCGTCGCACCCCGGGACGTGGCGGCCGGGCTCGCCGGGTTCCGGCCCGGCCGGCACCGCGCGGACCTGGTGGCGACGGTCGCCGGCGTGCGTTACGTCGACGACTCCAAGGCGACGAACCCGCACGCCGCGGCCGCGTCGCTGGCCGCGCAGGCCCCGGCCCCGGTGGTCTGGGTGGTGGGCGGCCTGCTGAAGGGAGCGTCGGTCGACGAGCTGGTCGCCGCCCACGCCGGGCGCCTGCGGGCGGCGGTGGTGATCGGCACCGACCGACTGACGATCCTCGCCGCACTGGCGCGACACGCGCCGGACGTCCCCGTCGTGGAGGTCGAGGGGCGTCACGATGGCCGGATGATCCCCGCGCGCACCCCCGAGCCGCCCGGCGGCGTGATGGCGGCGGCGGTCCGCCGGGCCGCCGCGTTGGCCCGCCCGGGTGACGTCGTCCTGCTCGCCCCCGCCGCGGCGTCGATGGACCAGTTCCGCGACTACGCGGAGCGCGGTCGGGCGTTCGCCGCGGCGGTCGCCGGGCTCGGTGCGGCGGCCGGGGTACGGGGCGAGGGGTGCGAGCGCAGCGAGCGAACCGAGGACACAGCGCTTCGCGAGGCGTCGACCGAGCGCAGCGAGGGAGTGCGGTGAGCGAGCCTAGCGAGCGAAGCAGTGTCACAGCGCTTCGCGAAGCGTCGACCGAGCGCAGCGAGGGAGTGCGGTGAGCGGGCGGGCGGGCGAACCGAGGATGCAGCGCGTGCGCGACGCGATCCGCGGCCGGGCGGCGGGGACGGCCGACCGGGCGGCGCGGAGGACCCGGCGGGCAGGCGGCTCGGCGCAGGCCCCGGGCCTGCTCGCCAGCCCGGGCGCCGCGGCGGTGCGCCGCGGCGCGGCCGCGCTCGCCCAATGGCTGCGCCGCCCGCTGACCTCGCTGCACCTCATCCTCGGCGTCTTCGGCCTGCTGACCCTGTTCGGACTGGTCATGGTGCTCTCGGCGTCATCGGTGGAGAGCTACACGGCGGGCGGCTCGTCGTACTCGGTGTTCGTCAAGCAGCTGATGTTCTGCGCGCTCGGGCTCGTCCTGTTCTGGGTCGGGATGCGCGTCCCACCACAGAAGCTGCGGATGCTGGCCGCGCCGCTGCTGCTGATCGGCATGGTGCTGCTCGTCGCCGTCCTCATCCCCGGGCTCGGTGCGCTGCGCGGCGGCTCGCGGGCCTGGTTCGTGTTCGGGCCGCTCTCGCTGCAGCCGTCGGAGGGCGTCAAGGTCGCGTTGACCCTGTGGGGGGCGCACGTGCTGGCCCTGCGCCGCAACGTGCTGCACCGGTGGAAGCACGCGCTCTCGCCGGTCGTGCCCGTCTCCCTGCTGATCTTCGTGCTGCTGATCCTGCAGCCCGACCTCGGCATGACCGTCTCGATGGGCATGGTGCTCGTCGCCCTGCTGTTCTTCGCGGGCGCGCCCCTGCGGCTGATGGCCGCGGTGACCGGCGGCGGCCTGGCGGGTGCGGTGATCCTCGGCCTGACGGCGGGCTACCGGCAGGCGCGCATCACCGCGTTCCTCTCGCCTGCGACGGCGGACCCGCTGGGTCCCGGCTACCAGGCCACCCAGGCGCTGTACTCGCTCGCCGACGGCGGCCTGTTCGGTGTCGGGCTCGGCCAGGGCCGGGCCAAGTGGAGCTACCTGCCGAACGCCCACAACGACTTCATCTTCGCGATCATCGGTGAGGAGCTGGGCTTCCTCGGGGCGTTCGCGGTGCTCGCGCTGTTCGCCACGCTGGCCTACACCGGCTTGCGGATCGCCGCGCGCTGCGTCGACCCGTGGCTGCGTATCGTCGTCGCCACGTCGACGACCTGGCTGGTCGCCCAGGCCGCCATCAACATCGGCTACGTCGTGGGGCTGCTGCCGGTGACCGGGCTGCAGTTGCCGCTGATCTCCTCGGGAGGAACCTCGCTCGTGGTCACCATGTTCGTCTTCGGGGTGCTGGCCAACGCGGCCCGCCACGAGCCGGAGGCCATCGCGACGCTGACCCGCGGCGGCCGCGGTGCCCGGCCGACCAACGCCGTCGGCCGCCTCCTGCGGATCCCGCCGCCCCAGCCCTACCGGGCTCCTGCCGTCCGGTTCCCCGCGGGAGCGGGGCGCGTCCGATGAGGTCGGAGAGCGGGACGCTGTCGGTCGTCGTCGCGGGCGGGGGCACGGCCGGGCACATCGAGCCGGCGCTGGCGTTCGCCGACGCGGTCCGCCGCCTGCGTCCGGACGCCGCCGTCACCGCGCTGGGCACCGAGAAGGGCCTCGACACCCGCCTGATCCCGGCGCGCGGCTACCCGCTGGAGCTGATCCCGCCGGTGCCGCTGCCCCGCAAGCCGAGCGGTGACCTGCTGCGGCTGCCGGGGAAGGTGTGGTCGGCGGTGTCCGCGGTCCGTGACGTGCTGCGCAGGACCGACGCGGACGTCGTCGTCGGGTTCGGCGGCTACGTCGCGCTGCCCGCGTACCTCGCCGCGCGCGGCCGCACCCCGATCGTCGTGCACGAGGCCAACGCCCGGGCCGGGCTGGCGAACAGGGTCGGTGCCCGGTTCGCGGCCCGGGTCGCCGCCGCGGTGCCCGGCAGCGGGTTGCCGCACGCCGAGGTGCTCGGGATCCCGCTGCGGCTGGCGGTGACCACGCTGGACCGCGAGGCCCTGCGCCCGGCCGCCCGCGCGCACTTCGGCCTGCCCGCCGACGGCCCGGTGCTGCTGGTCTTCGGTGGCTCCCAGGGCGCCCGCTCGCTCAACTCGGCCGTCGCCGCGGCCCTGCCCGGCCTGGTCGAGGCGGGGATCGCGGTGCTGCACGCCCACGGTGCGGCCGGGACCCCGGCGGCGCCCGCCCCCGGCTACGTGCCGGTCCCCTACATCGAGGACATGCACCTGGCCTACGCCGCCGCCGACGCCGTCCTGTGCCGGGCGGGGGCGATGACGGTCGCCGAGGTGTCGGCCGTCGGCCTGCCCGCGGTGTACGTCCCGCTGCCGCACGGCAACGGTGAGCAGGCGCTCAACGCCGAGCCGGTCGTCGCGGCCGGCGGCGGCGTGCTGGTCCCCGACGCCGAGCTGACCGCCGAGCGGGTGGTGGCGGAGCTGGTGCCGCTGCTGGGCGACGCGGCCCGGCTGGAGGCGGCGGGCAAGGCGGCGCGGGCCTCCGGCCACGCCGACGCGGACGAGCGCCTCGCCCGTCTCGTGCTGGACGTCGTGGCGGCCCGGCGGTGACGGCACCGCCGAGCGTGCCGGGGCTCGGGGAGCGGGTCCATCTCATCGGCATCGGCGGAGCGGGGATGAGCGGCATCGCCCGCATCCTGCTCGCCCGCGGGGTGGCGGTCTCCGGGTCGGACGCCAAGGACTCCCGTGCGGTGCTCGCCCTGCGGGCGCTCGGCGCGCGCGTCGAGGTCGGCCACGACGGGGCCCACCTTCCGCCCGAGGCCACGGTCGTCGTCTCCACCGCGATCCGCGAGACCAACCCCGAGCTCGTCGCCGCCCGCGTGCGGGGCCTGCCCGTGGTGCACCGTGCCCAGGCGCTGGCCGCGCTGACGGGCGGCCGCCGCGTCGCCGCCGTGGCGGGCACGCACGGCAAGACCTCGACATCCTCGATGCTCACCGTCGCGCTGCAGCACTGCGGGCTCGACCCGTCCTTCGCCATCGGCGGTGACCTGACCAGCACGGGAGCGGGGGCGCACCACGGCGCGGGTGACGTGTTCGTCGTCGAGGCGGACGAGAGCGACGGCTCGTTCACAGCCTTCACCCCGGACGTCGCGGTGATCACCAACGTCGAGCCGGACCACCTCGACCACCACGGCACCGAGGCGGCCTACCGCGCGGTGTTCGCGCAGTTCGTCGACCGGATCCGGCCGGGAGGCACGCTGATCGCCTGCACGGACGACCCGGGCGTCGGCCCGCTCGTCACCCGGGCCCGCGACCGGGGGCTCACCGTCCGCGGCTACGGGCACGCCGAGCCGTCCGACGCCGTGCTGCTCGAGTTCACCCCCGCCGGTGCGGGCGCCCGGGTACGGGCCCGGCTCGGCGGCGACGAGGTGGTGCTGCGGCTGGCGGTACCCGGCGAGCACATGGCCCTCAACGCGCTGGGTGCCGCGCTGGCCGCCCTCGAGATGGGCGCGCACCGCGACTGCCTGGCCGAGGGTCTCGCGGCGTTCGACGGGGTGCGGCGGAGGTTCGAGTACAAGGGCCGCGCGGGCGGCGTGGCCGTGTACGACGACTACGCGCACCACCCCACCGAGGTCGAGGCGACGTTGCGGGCGGCGCGGGAGGTCGTCGGCGGTGGCCGGGTCGTCGTCGCCTTCCAACCGCACCTCTACACCCGGACGCGGACGTTCGCCGTCGCCTTCGGCGCCGCGCTGAGCCTCGCCGACGAGGTCGTGGTCCTCGACGTCTACGGCGCCCGCGAGGACCCCGAGCCGGGGGTCACCGGAGCGCTGGTGGCGGGTGCCGTACCGCTGCCGCCGGAGCAGGTGCACTACGTGCCGCGGTGGGCGGAGGTGCCCGCCGTGCTGGCCGGCCTCGCCCGCCCGGCAGACCTGGTGCTCACGATGGGCGCGGGCGACGTGACGGTCCTCGGCCCGGAGGTGCTGCGCGAGCTCGATCGGGCGGCCCGCCCCGAGGGGTCGCACCTGTGACCGCGCGGGTGGTGACGGCCGGGAACGGCGCTCCGCGGGTCGTGCTGTGACGCCGCCCGCGCGCCGGCCCGCCTCCGGCCGGTGGGGCCGGGTGCGCGGGGGCGACGACGTCGGGTCGGACTGGGAGCGCGCCGGCCGGGGCCGTGCCGCGCGTGAGGGAGGCGCCGGCCGTGGTGGCCGGAGCGGGGCGCGTCCGAAGCCGAAGGGCGCCCCGCGCGCCGGTGAGCCCGGCCCGCCCGGGCCCGTTCCGCCCGACTCGTTCCCATCCGGTGCGGTCCGGGTACCCCGCAGGCCGCGGCGGGCGCCGGGCCGGCGCCCGGCGCGCGGGCGGGCGCGGGCGTCCGGGCGCCTGCCCGCCACCCACTACCGGCGCCGACGGCTGGCCGCGGCCCTGTTCGGTGTCGTCGCGCTGCTCGTCGTCGTGGTTCTCGGCACGCGCGTGCTGCTCTACGACGCGGGTCTCGCGAACGTCGAGGACCTCACGGTCACCGGGTTGACCACCGTTCCCGAGCAGGCCGTCCGCGACGCCGCGGCCGTCAGCCCGGGAGGTCCGCTCATCTCCGTGGACACGGCGGGTATCGCGGCCCGGGTGGCGGCCGTGCAGGGCGTCGCGTCGGTGGAGGTGCGGCGGGCGTGGCCGCACACCGTCGAGGTCGACGTCACCGAGCGCGTCCCGGTCGCGTTGTGGCAGACCTCGACGGGCCTGTTCGAGGTCGACATGACCGGGCTGCCGTACCGGCGCGCGCCCGAACCGCCGCCCGCGCTGCCCCGCCTGACCTTCACCGGCGTCGGGCCGCAGGACCCCGCGACGACCGCGGCGATCACCGTGCTCCGCGACCTCACCGACCCGCTGCGCGCCCAGGTGGCCACCGTCGCCGTCGCCGGAACCCAGGTCACCCTCGGGCTCGTCGACGACCGCTCGGTGCGGTGGGGCGATCCCGAGCGGTCGGCCGACAAGGTCGCGGTGCTCGGGCCACTGCTCGGCCGGCCGGGATCGGTCTACGACGTCTCCAGCCCGGACCTTCCCACCGTGCGTCCGTGACCGGAGGACCTTCAGTGACCTGCGACACTGCGGGCACTCTTGCGGGTACACCAGCTTGTCAGGGGGTTGCCGCCGCGCGGCGCGCCTGCTGGACCGGTGTGCATCGTCCACCTACCGTGCCCAGGCGACGGCCCGGAACGACCGAGCTGGACAGGCCCAAGCCGAGCCCGACTGGAAGGTGCCGCGCATGACACCCCCGCACAACTACCTGGCCGTGATAAAGGTCGTCGGCATCGGTGGCGGCGGCGTCAACGCCGTCAACCGGATGATCGAGGTCGGGCTCAAGGGCGTCGAGTTCATCGCGGTGAACACCGATGCCCAGGCCCTGCTGATGTCGGATGCCGACGTCAAGCTCGACATCGGCCGCGAGCTGACCCGTGGCCTGGGCGCCGGCGCGAACCCCGAGGTGGGCCGCAAGGCCGCCGAGGACCACCGCGAGGAGATCGAGGAGGTCATCAAAGGGGCCGACATGGTCTTCGTCACCGCGGGCGAGGGCGGCGGCACGGGGACGGGCGGTGCGCCGGTCGTCGCCTCGATCGCGCGCAAGCTCGGGGCGCTGACGATCGGTGTCGTCACCCGGCCGTTCACGTTCGAGGGGCGGCGCCGCGCGGGTCAGGCCGAAGACGGCATCACCTCGCTGCGCAACGAGTGCGACACGCTGATCGTGATCCCCAACGACCGGCTGCTCCAGCTGGGCGACGTGGGCGTCTCGCTGATGGACGCGTTCCGCTCCGCGGACGAGGTGCTCCTCTCCGGTGTGCAGGGCATCACGAACCTGATCACGACGCCGGGCCTGATCAACCTCGACTTCGCGGACGTCAAGTCCGTCATGTCGGGCGCGGGCAGCGCGCTGATGGGCATCGGGTCCTCGCGCGGGGAGGGCCGGGCCGTGCAGGCGGCCGGGAAGGCGATCAACTCCCCGCTGCTGGAGGCGTCGATGGACGGTGCGCAGGGCGTGCTGCTGTCGATCGCGGGCGGCTCGGACCTCGGCCTGTTCGAGATCAACGAGGCGGCATCGCTGGTCCAGGAGGCCGCGCACCCCGAAGCCAACATCATCTTCGGCACGGTGATCGACGACTCGCTCGGCGACGAGGTACGGGTCACCGTCATCGCGGCCGGGTTCGAGGCCGGCACACCCACGCACAAGAAGCTGGAGCCGACGGCGTTCGGTTCGGCACCGCGGTCGGCCAACGGGAACGGTGGCTCGGCCGCACCGCAGCAGAAGGCCGCCGGCGCGTACGGCAACAACACCCCGTCGAACGGGTACGTGGCCAACAGCACACCCGCGCAGCCGGTCCCGGCGACCGCGCACCAGGCCGGCACCCTGCCACCCGCGGCGCCGTCGTACTCCATGCCGTACACCGCGCCGCCGCGTACCCCGGAGGCGGCCCGCCGGGAGGCGTCCGGTTTCGGCCTGCCGAACACGGACGCGGCCGAGCCCGCGCCGGCCGAGCCCGCGGCCGCGCCGCCGCCGTCCGCTCCTCCGGCGTCGACCGGGTCGTCGTACTCCTCGTTCTCGTCGTCGCTGCTGCCGTCCGCCTCGGTGACGGCGAGCGACCCGGACGACGACGTCGACGTCCCGTCGTTCATGAAGCGCTGACCCCCGGTGCGCGTCCGCCGGGTGGTGACCACCCGGGCGGGCGGGCGCTCCACCGGCCCGTTCGCCCGGTTCAACCTCTCGGCCGGGGTCGGGGACGACCCCGCGGCGGTCGCCGCCAACCGGCGCAGGCTGGCCGACGAGCTCCGTGTGCGCGGGGTCGTGTTCCTCGGCCAGGTGCACGGGGCGCAGGTGGCCGTCGTGGACACGGTCCCGCGGCCCGGTGACCCGGACCGGCCCGGCACCGACGCGGCCGTGACCGCCCTGCCGGGTGTCGCGCTGGCCGTGCTCGCCGCGGACTGCGTCCCGGTGCTGCTCGCCGACCCGCGGGCCGGGGTGGTCGGTGTCGCGCACGCCGGCCGGGTGGGTGCTGCTGCAGGCGTCCTGCCTGCGACCCTGACGGCGATGGCCGGGCTCGGCGCGCACGTGGCCGACTGCGAGGCGCTGCTGGGGCCCGCGGTGTGCGGAGCGTGCTACGAGGTCCCGGCCGCGATGCGCGACGAGGTCGAGGCCGCACTGCCGGGCAGTGCCGCCCGGACCCGTCGTGGCACACCCGGTCTGGACCTGCGCGCGGGCCTGCGTGCCCAGCTCGTCGGGGCCGGCGTCGGCCGGATCGGCGTGGACCCGCGCTGCACCGTCGAGGACCCCGATCTCTACAGCTATCGCCGGGACCACCGCACGGGCCGCCTCGCCGCCGTCACCTGGCTCGACTCCGCCCCCGCCTGATCGTCCGTGGCCTGCCCCACGTCGCACCCGCCGGCCGCGGGGCGGTCGGATCGACCATGCCGGGAACGTGCCGACTCGCGGCCGTAGGGTGGCGCCCGTGGGGCAGGGCCGGGACGACGAGGAGCGGCGGGCGGAGCTGGAAGGCCGGCTCGCCGCCGTGCGGGAGCGGATCGCGGCGGCCTGCGCCGCGGCCGGACGTGATCCCGATCAGGTCGAGCTCATGGCCGTCACCAAGACCGTGCCGGCCGCCGACGTCGCCACGCTGCTCGACCTCGGGCTCACCCTGTTCGGGGAGAACCGGGCCCAGGAGGCGCGTGCCAAGGTCGCCGAGGTCGCCGCCCTGCGGCCCGGCGCCCGCCCGCGCTGGCACTTCATCGGTGGCCTGCAGCGCAACAAGGCCAAGGCCGTCGTGGGGTGGGCGGACCGCGTGGAGTCCGTCGACTCCGCCCGCCTCGCCGACGCCCTCGACCGGGCGGCCGCGCGGGCGGGCGAGGAGGGCGGGCGCCCCGGCCCGCTGCCCGTGTTGCTGCAGTACAGCGTCGACGGCGACCCGGAGCGCGGCGGCGTCCCCGCGGACGGCCTGCTGTCGCTGGCCGATCACGTCGCCGGCTGTGCCGCGCTGCGCCTGGAGGGGCTCATGGCCGTCGCACCGTTGGCCGCCGACCCCGAGGCGGCCTTCGCCGACATCGCCGACGCCGCCGCCCGGCTACGTTCCGCCTGTCCGGCCGCATCCGTCCTGTCGGCCGGCATGAGCGGTGACCTCGAGGTGGCCATCCGTCATGCTTCCGGCGTCGTGCGTGTCGGAACCGCTCTGGTGGGGTGTCGGCCGTTAGCCTCCCTGTGATCGCCGGCCGACCGGAAACGGTGCAAGTGGCGGGGCGTCGAGGGAGGGAGCGTGGATGGGCGCGATGTACCGGCTCAAGGCCTACTTCGGCATGGTTCCCGCAGAGGACATGGCCGAATACGCCGACGGGCCGCCTGTGGAGCGGTACGCCGGGCGGCGCCGCGAGTACGACCGCTGGGGCGACGGCGAGTACGTCCCGGAGCGTGAATATGTTACCGCGGGTCGTGACGTCCGCGTCGCCGAGTCCCGTGCCCCCGAGGTCCGCAGCGCGGAGGTCCGGGTCGCCGACGACCGGGACGTCGACCGCTACGACGACTGGGACCGCCGCCCGGCGCGGGAGTCGGGCCGCCCGGTCGGGGCGGAGCGTGCTCGGGAGCCGGTCTCCCGCCTGGACCGCGAGCCGATGCGGGGAGCGGGCCTCGGCCCCTCCGCCGTGAGGGGAGCCTTGGCCATGGACACCGACGCGCTTCGGGAGCCGCCAGCGCGCGACCAGTCGCTCCGCGAGCCCGCCCGGTTGCCCGAGCGGACACCCGCGCCCGCGGTGCCCGAGCCGCGTCTGGGCGGCGCGGCCGCGCTGGCCCGCATCACCACGCTGCAGCCGCGCAGCTACAACGAGGCCCGCACGATCGGCGAGCGCTACCGCGACGGCGTGCCCGTGATCATGAACCTCACCGATCTCGACGACGCCGCCGCCAAGCGCCTCGTCGACTTCGCCGCCGGGCTGGCGTTCGCGCTGCGCGGGTCGATCGACAAGGTCACCAGCCGCGTCTTCCTGCTGACCCCTGCGGACGTCGAGGTCTCGGCGGACGACGCGCGCCGGCTCGCCGAGCGCGGCCTGTTCCGGCAGGACTGAGCGCGGCGCCGGGAAGCGGGGGCAGGAGACCGTGCGCTCCGACGTGACAGTGCGCGGCACGCCGACAGGCCGGGTTGGTGGCCGAGCCGCTGGTCAGGGACGATGGGGATGTGCTCGTGATCCAGTTCGTCCTCTACTACGCGCTCTTCTTCTTCTGGCTGCTCCTGCTCGCCCGCATCGTGGCCGAGATGGTGCGCAGCTTCGCCCGGCAGTGGGTGCCTGTCGGGCCCAGCGCCGTCGCCCTCGAGGTGATCTTCACCGTCACCGATCCGCCCGTGAAGTTGTTGCGGAGAGTGATTCCGGTCGTCCGGATCGGCGGCGTGGGGCTGGACCTGTCGATTATGGTTCTGCTGCTGGTCGTGTTCATACTGATGAGCGTTGCCCAGCCGTAGCCGGAGTGAGCCCCAGTCACCCGGTTTCGCCGCCGAGGACTGCATGAGGTGATCCGATGCCGCTGACGCCCGCCGATGTACACAACGTCGCGTTCAGTAAGCCCCCGATCGGGAAGAGGGGGTACAACGAAGATGAGGTCGACGCGTTCCTGGATCTTGTCGAGGCCGAGCTAGCGCGGCTGATCGAGGAGAACGACGACCTGCGCGAGCAGGTCTCACAGCTCGAGCAGCGACTCGGGAACGCCGAGGCGGACCTGGAGGAAGCGCGTGCGCGCCCCCAGGCCGCCATGGCGGTACCCGCCGCGACGCAGCAGATGCAGCGTCAGCTCGAGCCACCACCGATGCCGCAGCGGCCGATCGAGCCGCCACGCGGGATGGGTGGGCCGCCTGAGCCGGATTACCGCGGCGACCTGGGCGGTGACCACCACGTCCAGGCCGCGAAGGTCCTCGGGCTCGCCCAGGAGATGGCCGACCGGCTGACGGCCGAGGCCAAGAGCGAGGCCGACTCGATGCTCACCGACGCCCGCAACAAGTCCGAGCAGCTGCTGTCGGACGCTCGCGCCAAGTCGGACGGCCTGGTCAACGACGCGCGTGCGCGTGCCGAGACCATGCTCAACGACGCGCGCACCCGTGCCGAGACCCTGGAACGGCAGTCTCGCGACAAGGCCGCCCAGCTCGTGGGCGATGCCGAGCGCAAGCAGACCGAGATCATCGGCAGCATCAACCGCGACAAGTCCGAGCTGGAGAAGAAGATCGACCAGCTCCGGACGTTCGAGCGCGAGTACCGCACACGGCTCAAGAACTACCTGGAGTCCCAGTTGCGTGACCTGGACGGGCGGGGGACCGCGGCGCCGACAGACGCCCGGGCCGCCGCCGCCGCGAACGGCGGGTACGCCGCGACGGCGGGGTACGGCCAGCGTGCCGACGCCGGCAGCTGACCACCCCACCCATCAGGGTGGCGCGGGGATCACCGACCGCGCCACCCGGACACGGAGTGAACCGTGCTGCTCCTGGTACTCATACTCGTCCTGATCGCCTTCGGCCTGCTGGTCGTCGCCCTCCTCTCGGGCAGCGTCCTGTGGGCCTGGGTGTCCGTCGGTGTCAGCGTCGCCGCTGCTGCCGTCCTGCTGGTCGACTGGCTACAACGCCGGTCCGCGTTGCGGGCCGGCGCCGAGGCGGTCGACGCCGCGCCCACGGACGTCCCCTCCCATGTCCCTGAACCGGTCGTGGAACCGGCCACGGACATCCCCTCCCACGTCCCTGAACCGGTCGTGGAGCCGGCCACGGAGGCCATTCCCTCGGTTCCCGCCGGCACCTCGCCGAGCGACCAGGGTGCCGCTCCGGGCTCGCCGCCTGCCGGTGGCGACGAACGGCAGGAGGTGCAGGAGACGGTCGTCCTGCGTGCTGTTGCGCCGCCCGGCTCTGCGGGGGGACCGTCGGGCGCTCGTGGCGGTATCGGTGCGACGGAGCCGGTTTGGTCACAGAACGTGACCAAATCCGACGCGGTCGGAAGCCCGCCCGGTGTCCGTGACGGCGAGTCGCACCGCCCCGAGGCGCCCCCGGGCGCCGAGGACACCGTCAAGGTGGCCGGTGCGGCCGGCGACGCCGCACCACGTGCCGATGCGCCCGCAGACGGTCCGCAGCGCGATGTCCCCACCGAGGCCGGGTCCCCCGGCGGGCGCGGGCCGGCACTGCCGCCGCTCGGGCCGGACGGCGCCCCGCCGGAGGAGCCCCGCGACGCCGACGCCGCCGCGCTCGTGGCCGGGGTGGAGGACGAGGTGCTCGTCGTGGACGAGCTGCCGCGCTACCACCTCGCCGGCTGCCGTTCGCTCGCGGGCATCTCGGTGATCCCGCTGCAGGCCCGTGAGGCCGTCGAGCTCGGCTTCACCCCCTGCGCCTGGTGCACGCCGGACCGGGCGCTGAGCGCCCGGCACCGCGCCCCCGCCCGGTGACCGGATCCGGCGGCCCCGCTCGTCGGGTCGTGCGGGCCCTGCCGCGGAAGGCGGTGGCGCAACGGCGCTACCCTGGCGGCACAGGCACCGATCCGGCCATCACCGGGGAGCCTCCGGAAGAAACCCCGCCCGCGGGGGAGTAGAACCGGACGGGTGCGGCCCGTCAACGCCGCAGAACGAGAGGCCGCGGGCCGTCCCGGTGACGGCACGCGGCAAGCGGGGTGGTACCGCGGTGTCCTCGGCCCGACATGTGGGCCGGGCCGTCGTCCCCGTGCCGGCACGCCCGGACGCGCGAAGCGACAGCGGAGCGCGCCTCCACACCGCCGCACGAGGAGCCTGCCCGTGACCACCCCCACTCCCGACGACCCGCCGGCCTACCCGACGGTCCCCGCGCACCCCGCGTTTCCGGCCCTCGAGCACGAGGTGCTCGACTTCTGGGCCGCCGACGGCACCTTCGAGGCATCCGTCGACGCGCGCCCGGCCGGGGACGACGGCACCAACGAGTACGTCTTCTACGACGGCCCGCCCTTCGCCAACGGCCTGCCGCACTACGGGCACCTGCTGACGGGCTACGTCAAGGACGTCGTCCCGCGCTACCGCACCATGCGCGGACGCCGGGTCGAGCGCCGCTTCGGCTGGGACACCCACGGCCTCCCGGCGGAGGTCGAGGCCGAGCACCAGCTCGGGATCAAGCACAAGTCCGAGATCGAGGAGATGGGCGTCGCCGAGTTCAACGACGCCTGCCGGGCCTCCGTGCTGCGCTACACCGACGAGTGGCGCGCCTACGTCACCCGCCAGGCCCGCTGGGTCGACTTCGACGACGACTACAAGACGCTCGACCTGGACTACATGGAAAGCGTCATGTGGGCCTTCAAGACCCTGTGGGACAAGGGGTTGGTGTACTCCGGGTTCCGGGTGCTCTGGTACTGCTGGCGGTGCGAGACGCCGCTGTCGTCCACCGAGACCAAGATGGACGACGTCTACACGAACCGGCAGGACCCGGCCGTCACCGTCGGGCTGCGCCTGCTGTCCCCGGGGTCCGACCTGGACGGTGCGTACGCGCTGGTCTGGACGACGACCCCGTGGACGCTGCCGTCGAACCTGGCCGTCGCCGTGCGCCCGGACGTCGAGTACGTGCTGGTGGAGACGGCTGACACCACGGCGCACCCCGGCGCGCGGTTCGTCCTCGCCGCCGCCCGCCTGGGCGCGTACGCCCGCGAGCTGGGTGACAGGGAGGGCGGGGAACCCACTGTGCTGCGCCGCCTGACCGGCGCGGAGCTGCTCGGCACCGCGTACGTCCCGCCGTTCGACTTCTTCGAGGGCCGGGAGAACGCGCACCGGGTGCTGGCCGCCGACTACGTCACGACCGACGACGGCACCGGGCTCGTGCACATCGCGCCGGCGTTCGGCGAGGAGGACAAGGTCGTCACCGACGCGGCGGGGATCGAGGTCGTCGTCCCGGTCGACACGCGCGGCGAGTTCGACACGACCGTCCCCCCGTACACCGGCATGCTCGTGTTCGATGCGAACCCGCAGATCATCCGGGACCTGCGCGACCGCGCCCCGCACACGCACGCGCTGCTGCTGCGGCACGAGACCTACGACCACCCCTACCCGCACTGCTGGCGCTGCGGCAACCCGCTGATCCAGCGGGCGGTCGACTCGTGGTTCGTGCAGGTGACGCGGTTCCGCGACCGGATGGTCGAGCTGAACCAGCAGATCACCTGGGTGCCGGAGCACGTCCGTGACGGCCAGTTCGGGAAGTGGCTGGAGGGCGCGCGCGACTGGTCGATCTCCCGGAACCGCTACTGGGGCTCGCCGATCCCGGTGTGGGTCAGCGACGACCCGCGGTACCCGCGCACGGACGTCTACGGCTCGCTGGACGAGCTGGAGCGCGACTTCGGGGTGCGGCCGACGGACCTGCACCGCCCCTTCGTCGACGAGCTGACCCGCCCGAACCCGGACGACCCGACCGGCCGCTCGACGATGCGCCGGGTGCCGGAGGTGCTCGACTGCTGGTTCGAGTCGGGCTCGATGCCCTTTGCGCAGGTGCACTACCCCTTCGACAGCAACTCCTCGGGACACCCGAACCCGGGCCGGACCTGGTTCGAGCACCACTACCCGGGCGACTTCATCGTCGAGTACAACGGGCAGACGCGCGGCTGGTTCTACACGCTGCACGTGCTGGCCACGGCGCTGTTCGACCGGCCGTCGTTCCGCTCCTGCGTCGCGCACGGGATCGTGCTGGGCGACGACGGCGCGAAGATGAGCAAGTCGCGCAAGAACTACCCGGACGTCACCGAGGTCTTCGAGCGCGACGGCTCCGACGCGATGCGCTGGTTCCTCATGGCGAGCCCGATCCTGAGGGGCGGGAACCTCGTCGTCACCGAGCAGGGCATCCGCGAAGGGGTCCGCCAGGCGATCCTGCCGCTGTGGAACACCTGGTACTTCCTCTCGTTGTACGCGAACGCGGCCGGCCGGGTGGGCACGGTCCGGACCGGCTCGACGCACGTCCTGGACCGCTACGTGCTCGCCAAGACCGCCGTGCTGGTGGACGGGATGACCGCGGCCATGGAGGTGCACGACATCGCCGGGGCCTGCGAGCGGGTGCGCGACCACGCCGAGGTGCTGACCAACTGGTACGTCCGCCGGTCGCGCGAGCGGTTCTGGGCCGGCGACGCCGACGCGATCGACACCCTGCACACGGTGCTGGAGGCCACGGCCCGGGTGGCCGCGCCGCTGCTGCCGCTGACCATGGAGAAGGTGTGGCAGGGGTTGACCGGGGGGCGGTCGGTGCACCTGACGGACTGGCCGGGCCGTCACGAGCTCCCGCACGACGATGGGCTGGTCGCGGCCATGGACCGGGTGCGCCAGGTGGCGTCGGCGGCCCTGTCGCTGCGCAAGGCGCGCGGCCTGCGGGTGCGGCTGCCCCTGGCCCGGCTCACGGTGGCCGCCGCGGACGCCGCGGCGCTGGAGCCGTTCGCCGACATCCTGGGCGACGAGGTCAACGTCAAGGACGTCGTGCTCACCGCCGACGTGGCGGCCTACGGCCGGTTCGAGGTCGCCGTCAACGCCCGTGCCTGTGGGCCGCGGCTGGGTGGTGACACCCAGAAGGCGATCCGCGCGGTCAAGGCGGGGGAGTGGACGGCGAACCCGGACGGCACCGTCGAGGCGGGCGGGATCACGTTGCTGGCCGGGGAGTTCACCGAGAAGCTGGTGGCGGCCGACCCTTCGGGAACGACCGCCCTGCCCGGCAATACGGGCCTGGTGGTGCTGGACACGGACGTGACGCCCGAGCTCGCTCGCGAGGGTCTGGGCCGCGACGTGGTGCGGCTCGTCCAGCAGGCTCGCCGGGACGCCGGTCTGGACGTGTCGGACCGGATCACGCTGACCCTGGACGCGCCCGAGCCGGTCGTGGACGCCGTGCGCGAGCACGAGACGTTCGTCACCGGCGAGGTGCTGGCGACGTCGGTGGAGTACACGCCGGCGCCGGAGCCCACCCTGGTCGGGACGGTGTCGGACGGCCACGCCGTGCGCGTGCTCGTCA
>JAEUJO010000088.1 GCA_016794615.1 Pseudonocardia sp.
CACGTCCCGCAGGGTGGAGAAGAACTCGTCCCAGTTCACCTCGCCGTTGCCGATCTCGTTGTGCTGGTGGACGCGCGCGTCCACCCCGGGCGGGTTGACGATGTAGCGGTTGCCGATGTTCGCGCGGTGGTTCCAGCAGTCCGCGATGTGCAGGTGCGCCAGCTTCGATCCCGCGTACTCCATCATCCGCCGCACGTCGCCCGCCCCGTCCGAGAGATGGAAGGCGTGGGGCGCGCAGAACACGTAGTTCACCCACGGCTTGTTCAGGCCCCGGATGATCTGCACGGCGTCGTCGTTCGTCTCCGAGAAGTCGTACGGGTGCGCCTCGAGGTTGAGGCCGATCCCGTGTCTCTCGAAGTCGGGGATCAGCTCCTCCATCGACGCGTAGAACGCGTGCTCCGAGGCTCCCGGCCGGTTCGGGTCACCCGAGAGCTCCGAGTTGACGATCGGGCACTCGAGGTCGGCGGCGATCTCCAGCAACCGTCGCCAGTTCCGCACGTGGGCGCGGCGTTCCTGCTCGTCCGGCGACGACCAGTTGTACACCGGGACCAGCGTGTGGATCTTCACGCCGGTCTCCGCCATCGCCTTCTTCGTCTCGGCGATCAGCGCGTCGTCGGCCTTCGGGTAGCGGTGCCAGAAGAACCAGTCGGCCCGGGGGGAGAGCTCGACGTACTCGTACCCGAGGTCGGCGGTCTTGCGCAGCTGGTCCGCCACCGACATCGAGGCGTGGTACATGTGCGTGTCGAGCGCGATCTTCACCATGTCAGGCCCCCGGGGCGTAGAGCGCGGGCTGCTCGCGCAGCGACACCGCCACCCGCTCGCCGCTCTCCATGGCCTCCAGGCCCGCGGCGCAGACGACGGTGGCCGCGTAGCCGTCCCACGACGACGGCCCCGTCGACTCGCCCTTCGACGCCGCGACGATCCACTCCTGGAACTCGGTGTCGTAGGCCCGGATGAACCGTTCCCGCCAGTCCTCGGGCACCCGACCGCCGTAGCGCCCGCCCTTCTTGACGACGACCGTGTTGGTCTCGGCCAGCTCGACCGTGCCGCTCTCGCCGACGACCTCACCGCGGATGTCGTAGGCGTACTGGATGTTGATCGAGGCCTCGACGTCCACGAGCGCCCCGCCCGCCATCTCGAAGATGAACAGCACCGGGTCGGTCAGGTGCTCGCTGGCCAGGGAGTTCTTGCGGGCGGTGAGCACCCGTGCCGCGACGATCTCGTCGTTCAGCAGGAACCGGGCCACGTCGACGTCGTGCACGCAGGTGTCGTTGATGATCATGTCGCTGGTGTAGTGCGGCGGGACCGAGGGGTTGCGGTGCCCCGAGTGGAACATCAGCGGCGCGCCGATCTCCCCGCCGTCGATCGCGGCCTTCATGGCGCGGTAGCCGTCGTCGTACCGGCGCATGAATCCGACCATGACGTGCCGCTTGCCGCTCTTCACCTCGGCGTCGAGGATCCGCTCGCACGCCTCGCGGGTGGTGGCCAGCGGCTTCTCGCAGAACACCTGCTTGCCCGCCGCGATGGAGGCGAGCACGTACTCCTCGTGGGTGGGGCCCCACGAGGCGACGACGATCGCGTCCACCGCGGGGTCGTCGATCAGCTCCTGCCCGGTCTGGAGCGCCTTGGCCGCCGGGAGGTCCGCCGCGATGCTCTTGGCGCGATCGAGGTCCACGTCCGTCACCGCGGTGACGCGGGCACCCGAGACGACGTGCGTGATGCGCCGGATGTGGTCCTGCCCGATCATGCCCACGCCGATGACGCCGACGTTGAGGGTCATGGAAGTTCCTTTCAGCTCAAGGAGAAGAGGTCAGTAGGGCCAGCGCCGGACCGGGCCCAGGCCGCAGCCGCGGAAGTAGCCCGCGGTGCGGGCGGCGATCTCCAGCGGGACGTGCGCCGCGACCGGGTAGAGGTCCTGCTCGACGACGCAGTAGATGTCGCGGTCCAGCTCGGCCAGCGCGGCGAGCAGCTCCGGGTAGTCCGGCTCGCCGAACGGCGGCTCGCACATGACGCCGAGCGGCACGGCTTCGGCCAGCGACAGCTTCTCCCGGCGCACCCGCTCGCGGACCGCCGGCTCGACCTGCTTGAGGTGCACGTAGGTGATCCGCTCCGGGAACCGCTCGATGATCTCGACGTTGTTGCCGTCGCAGTAGGAGATGTGTCCCGTGTCCAGGCACAGGTTCACCAGCGAGGGGTCGGTGTCGGAGAGGAACCGCTCCACCCGGTCCTGGGTGTCGACGTGCGTGTCGGCATGGGGGTGGAAGACGAGCTTGACCCCGTACTCCTCCAGCAGGTGGCGGGCCAGCTCGTTCGTGCCCGAGATCAGCGCGCTCCACTGCTCGGGGTCGATCTCGGCCGACTCGGTGGACGCCCCGCCGTGCATGTCGGTGTACTGCTCGGGCAGGTGCACGAGGTACTCGGCGCCGACCTCGCGCAGCAGGCGAGCCTCCCGGCCGAAGTCCTCCTTGGCCTTGTCGAGCGCCTCCTTGCCCTTGTGCAGCCCGGCGAACACCGTGCCGCCCACGACGGTGAGGTTGCGCTGCGCGAGCTCGTCGCGCAGCTGTCCCGGGTCCTGGGGGAGGAAGCCCTGCGGGCCCAGCTCGGTGTAGAGGTAGCCGGCCCGCGCGACCTCGTCGAGGTACTGCTCCCAGCCGACCTGGTGGTCGTCGCGGGGGAACCAGACGCCCCACGAGTCGGGGGCGGTGCCCAGGCTCAGCTTGGCCAGGCTCGGTGAGGAAGGCGAGTGGTTGACGCCGTTGTCCACTGCGGTCATCGGTCGGTTTCCTCCGAAGGGGTCAGGTAGGGACGCTGACGGGCCTTGTGGCCCTCGTAGGTCGTGAAGGCGGCCTGCGTGCTGTCGAGGTCGGACACCTGGGAGACGGGGACGTCCCACCAGCTCTCGCTGGAGGGCACCGGGGCCAGCGGGTCGCTCTCGATGTGGATCGCGACGGTGTGCGGGATCGACGCGACCCGCACCACGGCCTCGCGGAACTCGTCCATGCCCTTTACCCGGATGACCTCCGCGCCGAGGCTCTCGGCGTTCGCGGCCAGGTCGACGGGCAGCTTGTCCCCGTCGAGCAGCCCGGAGGCCGCCCGCCGGTATCGGTAGGACGTGCCGAACCGCTGCGAGCCGAGGCTCTCGGACAGCGAGCCGATCGAGGAGAACCCGTGGTTCTGCACGATCACCAGTACCAGCTTGATCCCCTCGGACACCGCGGTGACGATCTCCTGGGCCATCATCAGGTACGCGCCGTCCCCGACCAGCGCGTACACCTCGCGCTCCGGGACGGCCATCTTGACGCCCAGCGCCCCGGCCACCTCGTAGCCCATGCAGGAGAAGGCGTACTCGACGTGATACTGCTTCGGGTCCTGCGCCCGCCAGAGCATCTGCAGGTCGCCGGGCATGCTCCCGGCCGCCTGGACGACGACGGCGTCCGGGCCGACGAGCTCGTTCAGCGCGCCGAGGATCTCGGTCTGGGCCGGCAACGGCTGATGATCGAGGTGGAAGGCCTCGTCGACGACGTCGTTCCAGCGAGCCTTGTGCGCGGTGTAGCCCTGCACGTAGGCGTCGTCGACGCGGTGGCCCTCGAGACCCGTGGTCAGCGCCTCCAGCCCGAGCCGGGCGTCGGCGACCAGCGGAACCGCGGACAGCTTGACGGCATCCAGCGAGGCGACGTTGAGGTTGACGAACCGCACCTCCGGGTTCTGGAAGGCGGTCTTGCTCGCCGTCGTGAAGTCGCTGTAGCGGGTGCCGATCCCGAGCACCACGTCCGCGTCCCGGGCCAGCGCGTTCGCGACGGGCGAACCGGTCGAGCCGACCCCGCCGACGGCCTGCGCGTGCTCCCACAGGATGGAACCCTTGCCGGCCTGGGTGTCGGCCACCGGGATGCCCGTGGCGTCGGCGAACCGGCGCAGCTGCTCGGTGGCCTCGCTGTACAGCAGGCCACCGCCCGCGACGATCAGCGGCTTCCGTGCGGAGCGGAGCACCTCGACGGCGCGGGCGACGGCGGCCGGATCCGGCGCCGGGCGGGTGATGTGCCAGACCCGCCTGTCGAACAGCGCCGACGGCCAGTCGAACGCCTCGGCCTGGACGTCCTGCGGCAGCGCGATCGTCACCGCACCGGTCTCGGCCTGGTCGGTGAGCACGCGCATCGCACCGAGCAGGGCGCCTGGCAGCATCTCCGCGCGCCACACCCGCTCGAAGAACCGCGACAGCGGCCGGAAGGCGTCGGTGGCCTGGATGTCGTAGCCGGTCGGGTGCTCGAGCTCCTGCAGCACCGGGCTGCCGACCCTCGTGGCGAAGATGTCGCTGGGCAGCAGCAGCACCGGCTGGCGGTTGCTGGTCGCCACGGCGGCACCGGTCAGCATGTTCGTCGAGCCCGGCCCGATGGACGCGGTGCACGCCATCGCCTGGAGGCGGTTGAGCGTGCGGGCGTACCCGGTGGCCGCGTGCACCATGCCTTGTTCGTTGCGGGCCAGGTAGTACGGCAGGTCCGCCTCACCCGTGGTGGCCGCCTGCAGGAGCGCCTGCCCGACGCCCGCCACGTTGCCGTGGCCGAAGATCCCGAAGGCCCCCGTGATCAGCCGCCGCTCCACGCCGTCGCGTTCGCTGTACTGGTTCGCGAGGAACCGCACCACCGCCTGCGCGACGGTCAGTCGCACCGTTGCCACCTGGCTGACCTCCTCGGGTCGTCCTCCGCCCGGGCGGTCCGCCCGGTTCGGTCTGCTTCTGGGCGTGTCCCGGCGTTCGCCGTGCCACCCGGCGGCGCACCGGCGGGTGTGTCGGAAAGGGTCGTGGGAAACGGTCGGGCGCGCCTGGGCGCGGGACCCGGCTTCTCCAGGCTCTCGGCGGCCCCGGATCGGATCGACACTCGCACCCGGGGCGCCCGGTAACCGGTTTCAGATCGGTGCCTCCCGCTGAGCGAGAAGGGGGCGCCGGAGTCCTGCGGCACTGTCACGGCGCCGGGTCCTCAGAGGGCGGCGTCTGCCCTCGCGGCGGCCTCTTGCCCTGCGCAGGCCGCTCCCCGGGCGGCGCGCCCTCCGGGGCGGGAGCCCCCGTCCCGGAGGCGGGCTCATCCGTCCGCCGCAACCGCAACCGGTCGAACAGCTCGCCGGGGCGGAGCCGGTCGACGACGGCGCGCCGGTGCTCCTCCCAGAGCTTGGCGTGCGCCCCGGTGTCGAGCTCGAGGAGCATCCGGTCGACCAGGGCGGTGAGGGAGCCGTCGAGCTCCCACAGGTCGGGGTGCTCGCGCGGGTTGGCGAGCAGGGCCTCGGCGTGCCGGACGCGGTCGAGCCGGAGCCGGTCGAGCGCGTCGGACAGGGCCGTCTCCTCGGCCGCCGCCCCGCCCTCGACCTCCGCCCGGAGCAGCGCGCCGAACGCGCGGACCACGACGGCGAGGTCGGCGAGCAGCTCGGCCCACGCGGTGCGGGCCCGGGCGGCGTAGGCCGCGTCCGGCTCGATCATGCCGTTGCGGACCCAGTCGTCGATCGAGCGGAACAGGCTGCGTACGGCCACCGAGCACAGCTCGAGGGCCTCCAGGCCGCCGCGCAGGCTCCGCGCACTCTCCGGGCTGCCCAGCGCGCGGAGGTTCATCCGCCTGCTCTCCTCGGCGTGGGTCAGCGCCCGGTCGACCCGCGGCACGTGCCGGTTGAGCCGGCGGGCGTCGTCCAGCCACCGGCCGGTCGCGTCGGTGGTGAGCCCGTGGTCCCCGGACGTCCGGTCGACCGACGGGATGGTGAACCAGCCGGTGCCGGTGGGGAAGAAGTTGCCGGAATCGGTCGCGCGGACCTGTCCGGGCGCCGGGGTGGGCGCGGCCGTCAGCCCTTCCGTGGCCTCCTCCAGCAGCGCCGCGATCTCGTCGGCCAGCCGCTGCACGGCCTGGCCCGCGTAGCGGCTCCGGACGGCCGGGGGGAACAGCACGTTGATCAGCACGCCCACCGCTGCACCGATCAGTGTCTCGACGACCCGGCTCATCCCGGTGGCCTCGGCACCGGCTGTGTACCCGACACCGAGGACGAGCATGGCGCTGATCGGGACCTCGACCAGGTTCGGCCCCAGGCGGAGCAGCTGGCCGACGATGATCGACGCTGCGACGAGGATGCCGAGACTCCACCAGGTGAGGCCGACGACCGCGACGAAACCCATCGCCAGTGCGACCCCGGCGACGACGCTGAGGACCCGCTCGGCGCCGCTGAACAGCGTGCTCGACGCCGTGGCCTGCACGACGAGCAGGGCGGTCAGGGCCGCGACCAGCGGGGGCGGGTCGACTATCCCGAACCCCTCGGCGGCCAGGAAGGCCGCGACCGAGGCACCCGCGAGGCGCGCGGCGCGGAAGACCGCCGAGCGCCACCGCCGCCGTATGCGCAGGGCGGCCGTCCTGATCCGGCTCCGCAGCCGGCGTCCGTAGGAGCGCCAGGTGCCCACGCGCGCATCATTCCCCGCCGCGGCGCCCGAAGGAAGAACGATCTTCGTGTCGTGCGGGTCGGTCGGAACGTCGGGTCGCACCGCACCTCCCTTGACTGTTTCTGAAACCGGTTTCATACTCTAGGTGTCCCCACCGAGGAGCGCAATGACCATTCGCGATGTCGCGGCACGGGCCGGCGTGTCGGCGGCGACCGTCTCCCGCGTGTTCTCGCGGCCGGAGTCGGTCACGCCCGAGACGCGCAGCCGCGTGCTGACCGCGGCCGACGACCTGCGGTACATCCCGCACCCCGTCGCCCGGTCGCTGGCGCGTGGCACGACGGGCAACCTCGGCCTGGTGGTGCCCGACATCGCGGTCGCCTTCTGTGCAGTGGTCACGAAGGCTGTGTCGCACCGGGCCCGGCGGGCCGGGTTCGCGCTGTTCGTCGCCGACTCCGGCGAGCCGTCCGTTCCGGCGACGGACGACTGCAGGTCGGCGCACGCGATGGCGAAGCAGGTCGACGGGCTGTTGCTGCTGTCGCCGACGGCCTCCGACGACGACCTGCGCGCCCTTGCCGCCGAGGTCCCGCTCGTGGTGATCAATC
>JAEUJO010000093.1 GCA_016794615.1 Pseudonocardia sp.
GTTGCTCGTGGACCGGGTCGGCGCGGAGTTCGACGTGGTCGTCCTGCGGGCGTCGACCGACACGGTGCCCGGCGAGGTGTACCTGCACGTCCCGCCCGTGCTGGCGCGGTGCACCGGAGCGCTGCGGCTGGGGGAGACGGCGCGGGTCCGGCTCGTGGCGGCCGACCCCGGCGCGGGTCGTATCGCCTTCACCACTGTCGGGTGACCACGCTGTTTGGCAAGGTGGCGTTTGGCAAGGTGGGCAGCACGTCGCATGCGTCGAGCGGTCGGGGGTACAGCGGTGCCGGAGCGCGCGGCCTTGTTCCGGTACGGGATCGAGCACGAGTCCGCGCTGCTGCGCCCTGACGGGACGTTCGCCGACTTCACGAACACGACCTTCGACGAGCTGCAGGCCATCGTCGACGTGCTGCCCGAGGACCCGGCCGACCTGGCCGACCTGCGCGTCGGCGACGTCGGGATCAAGCGCAAGCGGTGGTACGTCGAGGGCTACGAGCGCTTCGACGAGCACGGCAGGCTGCTGCGCTGCGACCCGAAGGGCCTGGAGATCCGCACCCGGATCCACCCGTCGATCGAGGCGGCCGCCGCCGCGCTCCACGCCGATCAGCGGCGGCTCGACGACGCCGCGGCCGCGCGCGGGCTGGGCGTCACCGCGATCGGGTTCAACCCGGTGCGCTCGGAGTACGTGGTGGAGCCGGCGTTCAACGCGTGGGAGCGGATGCACCGGCTGGGCTCGCCGGAGGAGCGGACGGCGCACCTGCACATGGTCACCTACGGGCCCGACCTGAACCTCTCGTGGGCGGGGTCGACCCCGGACGAGCTGATCGACGCGGCCCGCAAGCTGACCGCGCTGAGCCCGTACCTGGTGCCTTTGTCGTTCTCGTCCCCGTTCCGCGACGGGGGGCCGTGGGGCGGCCTGTCGGCCCGCACGGCCGTGCGCACCGGGCCCCGGCCCGCGGTGCTGGTGTTCCTCGCCGAGGGGGTGCCGCAGGTGCCGTCCGACCCGTCGCTCACCCAGGTCGCCCGGCTGCCGGCCGAGGTGGGCCGTCTCGAGTTCAAGGCGTTCGACTCCTGCCCGGAGCCCGCGCTCTACGGCGAGCTGCTGAGCCTGCTGACCGGGCTCGTCCTGGACACCACCCTGACGCAGCGCGGGACGACTCCGGACGCGGCCCTGCACCGGCACGCGGCCCGGGTGGGCTACGCCGACGTGGCGCTGCGGGCCGGGGCGGAGCAGGCGCTCGACGCCGCGGCCGCGGCCGTCGCCGACCGCCCGGCCGACATCGCCCGGCTGCGGTCCCTGCGCGACCGCTTCGACCGTGACGAGTCCCCGGCCCGCGCCATGCTCGCCCGCTACGAGGCAGGCGAGTCCGTCGCGGGCCTGGGTGGCGGAACCCGGGCGCGGCGCAGCGCCGCGCCCGGGGCGTGATCCGCGTCAGCTGTAGGAGTGACCAGCGTCCGGGTACTCGCCGCCGCGGACCTCCGCGGCGTACCGCCGGGCGGCGTCCAGCAGGATCGAGCCCAGGTCGGCGTACGGCTTGACGAACTTCGGCTTGCGGCCGCGGTTCATCCCCGCCATGTCGGACCAGACCAGCACCTGCGCGTCGCAGTCCGGGCCGGCGCCGATCCCGATCGTCGGGATCATCAGCTCACCCGTCACGCGCTTGGCGACGTCCGCGGGCACCATCTCCAGCACCACCGCGAACGCCCCCGCCGACTGCAGCGCGAGCGCGTCCTCGATCAGGCGCTCACCCGCGTCACCGCGGCCCTGGATCCGGAACCCGCCGAGGGCGTGCTCGCTCTGGGGGGTGAACCCGAGGTGGGCCATCACCGGGATGCCGGATCCCGCGAGGGCCTCGACCTGCGGCACGAACCGCGCGCCGCCCTCGAGCTTGACGGCGTGCGCCCCGCCTTCCTTCATGAACCGGAAGGCCGTGGTCAGGGCCTGCTCGGGGCCGACCTGGTAGCTGCCGAAGGGGAGGTCCGCGACGACGAGGGCGTTCTTCGTCCCGCGTACCACGGCCTTGACCAGCGGTAGCATCTCGTCGACCGTCACGGGCAGGGTGTTGGCGTACCCGTAGACGTTGTTGGCGGCCGAGTCGCCGACGAGCAGCACGGGGATCCCGGCCTCGTCGAAGATCTCGGCGGTGTAGACGTCGTAGGCGGTGAGCATCGGCCAGTGCTCGCCGCGCTCCTTGAGCTCGCGCAGGTGGTGGATCCGCGTCCGTTTGGGCCTGCCGGTCGACGGGGCCGGGGCCCCGGAACGGTACGGCGGCGTGACCTCGTCCGCATGAGATCGGTCCGGGGTCGTGGGCGCGCGGAAGCTGCCGTCAGACATCGTTGTCCTACCTCCCTCGAGGCCCTCCTCGGGTCCCCGGGTCGTCAGGTGGTGACAGGGAAAGCGTGACATCCGCGGTCCACGGTACAGCGGACCGTGCGACGGAGATCACGCCTGACGGTCACGAGTCGGGTATCCGGGAGGCGATCTCCTCCAGCCAGATGCGCGCGGGCAGGTCCGACGGGGCCCGCCAGTCACCGCGCGGCGAGAGGGACCCGCCGTGGCTGACCTTCGGCCCGTTGGGCAGCGCGGAGCGCTTGAACTGGCTGAACTCGTAGAACCGCTGCGCGAAGACCCCGAGCCAGTGCTTGATCTCCGCGAGCGTGTACGCCGGGCGCTTGTCGGCGGGGAACCCGGGCGGCCAGGCGCCGGCCTCGGCGTCGTGCCACGCGTGCCACGCCAGGAAGGCGATCTTGCTCGGCCGGAAGCCGTAGCGCAGCACGTGGAACAGGGTGAAATCCTGCAGCGAGTAGGGGCCGACCGTCGCCTCGCTGCTCTGCACCTCCTCGTCCTCGCCGGTGGGGACGAGCTCGGGGGTGATCTCGGTGTCGAGGACGTCGAGCAGCACCTCGTTGACCTCGGCGTCGAACTGCCCGGTGTTCGTCACCCAGCGGATCAGGTGTTGGATCAGCGTCTTCGGCACGCCGCCGTTGACGTTGTAGTGCGACATCTGGTCGCCCACGCCGTAGGTGCACCAGCCGAGTGCCAGCTCCGACAGGTCGCCGGTGCCCAGCACGATCCCGCCGCGCTGGTTGGCGGCGCGGAACAGGTAGTCGGTGCGCAGCCCGGCCTGCACGTTCTCGAACGTGACGTCGTACAGCGGCTCGCCCGCGGAGAACGGGTGGCCGAGGTTGCGCAGCATGAGCCGCGCGGTCTCGGTGATGTCGAGCTCCTCGTAGGTGATCCCGAGGGACTCCATCAGCCGCAGGGCGTTGCTCTTGGTCCGGGTGCCGGTGGCGAACCCGGGAAGGGTGAGCCCGATGATGTCGCTGCGCGGACGGTTCTCACGGTCCATCGCCTGCGCGGCGACGATCAACGCGTGGGTCGAGTCGAGCCCGCCGGAGACCCCGATGACGAGCTTGGGCCGCCCGATCGCCCGCATCCGCTGCTCCAGGCCCGCGACCTGGATGCGGTAACCCTCGTAGCAGTCCTGCTCCAGCCGCGAAGGGTCGGCCGGCACGAAGGGGAACCGCTCCAGCTCGCGCCGGAGCCCCAGGTCACCGCCGGGTGGGTCGAGCCGGAACGGGACCGTCCGGAAGCCGTCGGTGCGCTCGGCGAAGGTGCGGCGGTTGTCGTCGAAGGTCCCCGTCCGTAGCCGCTCGGCGCGCAGCAGGTCGAGGTCGACGTCGGCGACCGAGTGCCGCGGGCCCCTCGGGAAGCGCTCGGTGTCGGCGAGCAGGGTGCCGTTCTCCCAGATCATCGTCTGGCCGTCCCAGGCGAGGTCCGTGGACGACTCGCCCTCGCCTGCCGCCGCGTAGACGTACGCCGCCAGGCACCGTGCCGACGCCGACCGCGCCAGCAGGCCGCGCGACTCCGCGCGCCCGATGGTGATCGGACTGCCCGACGGGTTCGCCAGCACGGTCGCCCCGGCCAGCGCCGCCGTCGCGCTGGGCGGCACCGGCACCCACATGTCCTCGCAGATCTCCACGTGCAGCACGAACCCGGGCACGTCCTCGGCGGTGAACAGCAGGTCCGGCCCGAACGGCACCTCGGCGCCCGCCAGGTGGATCGTGCCGTGCAGGTCGTCGCCCGGCCCGACCTGGCGGCGCTCGTAGAACTCGCGGTAGGTCGGCAGGTACGACTTGGGCGCGACGCCGAGCAGCCGCCCTCGGTGCACGACCGCCGCGACGTTGTGGATCCGGTTGCGGCCGCGGACGGGCAGGCCGACGACGAGCACCGGCAGCAGGTCCGCCGACGCCGCGACGACCTCGGCCAGCCCGGCCTCGGCCGCGTCGAGCAGGGTGTCCTGCAGGAGGATGTCCTCGATCGAGTAGCCGGTGAGCGTCATCTCCGGGTAGACGACGAGCCCGACGCCCTCGTCGGCACACTCGCGGGCCGTCGCCAGGACGGCGGCGGCGTTGGCCGTGGGATCGGCGATGACGGTGCGCAGCGTGGCGGCGGCGACGCGGAGGAAGCCGTGCCGGTAGGGCGAGTGGAAGTCCGAGCTGTCGGGCATGGCCGAGACCGCGGTCCCTTCTGGTCGGTGTGCAGCGTGGACCGGAGTCTGCCGGAGCGCGGCTGCGCGGTCCCGCGGAAACGGCGGGAGTCCCGTGGCGCGGCGACCCGCGCAGGTTGCGATGGCGACTCGCGGCGGCGTTGCGGAGCGGCGGGGGCCGGCGCGCTGGCATGCTGGCGCCGTGCGTCGCAGTCGCCAGACCGCTCTTGTCCTGCTCCTCGCCGCGGCGCTGACGGCCCTGGCGGCGTGCACCGCGCCCGCCCCCGCGGAGACCCCCGCGCCGTCGTCCGGGCCGGCCCCGACCGCGAGCGTCGACGCCGTGCCGCCGGGGCTCGGGCGGTTCTACGCGCAGCGGCTCTCCTGGGGGCCGTGCGCCTCGTTCGCCGGCCCGGACGACCGGACCTCCTTCGCCGAGAAGCGCTACGACTGCGCGCGGCTGGAGGTCCCGCTCGACTACGCGAACCCCGAGGGCCGCACCGCCCAGCTCGGCGTGCTGCGCCTCAAGGCGACCGGTGACAAGATCGGGTCGCTCGTGATCAACCCGGGTGGCCCGGGTGCGTCGGGCATGAGCGCCGTGCCGTCCCTGTTCGGCACCGGCGAAGGAGCCGACGGCCCGCTGGTGAAGCGGTTCGACGTCATCGGCCTCGACCCGCGCGGTGTCGGCGCCAGCACACCCACGATCGACTGCCTCACCGACGGCGAGTGGGAGGTCGAGCGCGCTGATCTCGACGTCGACCCCTCCCCGGCCGGGGTCGCCCAGACCGAGGAGGAGAACCGGCAGTACGCGCAGCGCTGCACCGACCGCGTCGGCGCGGACGTCCTCGCCAACGTCGGCACCCGCGACGCCGCCCGTGACCTCGACGTCCTGCGGGCGACGCTCGGCGACGCGAAGCTGACCTACCTCGGGTTCTCCTACGGCACCCGGCTCGGGTCGACCTACGCCGAGGACTTCCCGCAGAACGTCCGCGCGCTGGTCCTCGACGGCGCGGTCGACCCGGGCCAGTCGACCATCGACCGCTCCGTCGCCCAGGCCGCGGGCTTCCAGCAGACCTTCGACGCCTTCGCCGCAGAGTGCGTCAAGCAGGGGAACTGCCCCCTCGGCAGGGACGCGAGCAAGGCGACCGCCGCCTTCCAGGCGCTCACCCGTCCCCTCATCGACCGCCCGCTCGCCGTCGGCTCCCGCACGCTCACCTATCCCGATGCGATCACCGGGGTCACGCAGGCGCTCTACGTGTCGTCGGCGTGGCCTGCGCTCGCCCAGGGCATCTCCGCGCTCGCCACGGGCGACGGCACGATCCTGCTGCTGCTCGCGGACCTCTACCTCGACCGGCACGCCGACGGCAGCTACGGCAACGCGATCGAGGCGTTCGACGTGATCAGCTGCGTCGACGAGGAGCGCATCACCGATCCCGCCGCCATCGCCGACGGCGCGGCCCGGGAACTGGCCGCCGCCCCCTACCGCGACAGCGGGCGCGGGGTGGTCGCCGCCCGCGACAAGTGCGCGTTCTGGCCCGTCCCGCCGACGAGCACCCCGCACGTTCCGCACGTCACGGGCCTGCCGCCGACGGTGGTGGTCTCGACGACGGGTGACCCGGCGACCCCGTACGAGGCGGGGATCGACCTGGCGAAGGCGTTGGGCGGCACGTTGTTGCGCGTCGAGGGCGAGCAGCACGGGGCGGTGCTCGCCGGCAGTTCGTGTGTCGACGACGCCGTGTCGGCCTACCTGGTCGACCTCACGGTCCCGGCGAGCGGGACCGCCTGTCGACTCGCACCCTGACCTGGTCCGATTCCCGACGAAACACGTTCGTAACACCACCTTGCTGGTCACTCCACCTGCAGATCGCCGCCAAGCTCGCACGCGGCGAAGATCTTGCAGGACACGCGTTAGGCTCGGCGACCATGGACCGCCAGCAGGAGTTCGTGCTGCGCACACTCGAGGAACGCGACATCCGCTTCGTGCGGCTGTGGTTCACCGACGTGCTCGGCTACCTCAAGTCCGTGGCGGTGGCGCCCGCGGAGCTCGAAGGGGCATTCGCCGAGGGCATCGGGTTCGACGGCTCGGCCATCGAGGGCTTCGCCCGCGTCTACGAGTCGGACATGGTCGCGCGCCCCGACCCGTCGACCTTCCAGGTGCTGCCCTGGGCCACCCCGACCGGCGACCACTACTCGGCCCGGATGTTCTGCGACATCGCGATGCCGGACGGCTCGCCGTCGTGGGCCGACCCGCGGCACGTCCTGCGCCGCGCGCTGTCCAAGGCGGGTGAGGCCGGCTTCACCTGCTACGTCCATCCCGAGATCGAGTTCTACCTGCTGCGCGAGATCAAGTCCGACGGCACCCCGCCGGTGGCCGCGGACTCCGGCGGGTACTTCGACCAGTCCAGCCACGACGTCGCCCCGCACTTCCGGCGCAACGCGATCGAGACGCTGGAGTCGATGGGCATCTCGGTGGAGTTCAGCCACCACGAGGGCGGCCCCGGGCAGCAGGAGATCGACCTGCGCTACGCGGACGCCCTGACCATGGCGGACAACATCATGACGTTCCGGTACGTGGTCAAGGAGGTCGCGATCACGCAGGGGGTGAGCGCGTCGTTCATGCCCAAGCCGTTCACCGACCACCCCGGGTCGGCCATGCACACCCACTTCTCGCTGTTCGAGGGCGACCGCAACGCCTTCCACGACCCCGACGACCCGTACGAGCTCTCCGACACCGGGAAGGCGTTCGTCGCCGGGGTGCTGCGGCACGCGAAGGAGATCACCGCGGTCACCAACCAGTGGGCGAACTCCTACAAGCGGCTGATCGTCGGCGGCGAGGCACCCACGAACATCTGCTGGGGGCACGCGAACCGCTCCGCGCTGGTCCGGGTGCCGATGTACTCGCCGGGCAAGTCGTCGACGCGGCGGGTGGAGATCCGCACGCTGGACAGCGCGTGCAACCCGTACCTGGCCTACGCGGTGATCCTCGGGGCCGGCCTGCAGGGCATCCAGAAGGGCTACGAGCTGGCCCCGCCGACCGAGGACGACGTCTGGTCGCTCACGGAGACCGAGCGCCGCGCGATGGGCTACGAGTCGCTCCCGCAGAACCTGCACGAGTCGCTGGTGGCGATGGAGCACTCCGAGCTGGTGGCGGAGATCCTCGGCGAGCACGTGTTCGACTTCTTCCTGCGCAACAAGCGCGCGGAGTGGGACGCCTACCGCCGTCACGTCACCCCGTACGAGCTGGCGACGTACCTGCCGGTGCTCTGACGGTCCGCCCGCACCGGAGCGGCGTTGTCGCTCGGGTGCGGGCGGTCATCCGCGCGTAGGGTCGAGGCATGCAGCCGACGATCTTCGTGCTGTTCGGCGCGACCGGTGACCTCGCCCGGAGGTTGGTGCTCCCGGCCTTCGCCTCGCTGGCCGCGGCCGGCCTGATGCCCGAGAAATGGGTGCTGATCGGCAACGGCCGCAAGGCGGAGGACGACGCCTGGTTCGCCGATCACGTGCGTGCCGTGCTGGACGACGAGGAGCTGTTCGACGCCGCGCACGAGCACCTGATGTTCGCGGGCAACGGCTTCTCCGCCGCCGACCCCGGTGACCTGCCGGACACGATCGCGCGGGCCCGTGCGCGGGTCGGCGGGGACGCCCAGCTCGTGCACCACCTCGCGCTGCCGCCGTCCACGTTCGAGCCGTACGTGCGTGCCCTCGGCGCGCACGGGCTCGCGGCCGGGGCGCGGGTGGTCTTCGAGAAGCCGTACGGCACCGGCCCGGAGGCGTTCGCGCACCTCGAGCAGGTGGTACACGGCGTCCTCGACGAGGAGCAGGTGTACCGGCTCGACCACTTCCTCGGGAAGGAGGCGACGCAGAACCTGCACGTCCTGCGCTTCACGAACGCGATCATCGGTGACGTCTGGTGCAACCGCGGTGTCGCGCAGGTGCAGATCGACGTGCCCGAGACGCTCGACATCGACGACCGGGCCGCGTTCTACGACGCGACCGGCGCCACCATGGACATGGTCGTCACCCACCTGTTCCAGGTCGCCGCGGAGATCGCGATGGAGCCGCCTGCGTCGCTGGGGGCCGCCGACCTGCTCGAGGCCCGCGAGGCGGTGATCGCCTGCTTCCGCCCGATCGATCCGGACGACGTCGTGCTCGGCCAGTACGACGGCTACCGCGACGTCGCAGGCGTCGCCGACGACTCGGACACCGACACGTTCATCGCGGCGCGGCTCTGGGTCGACACCGATCGCTGGCGCGGCGTGCCGTTCCTGCTGCGCACCGGAAAGCGCCTCGCCGTCTCCGAGCAGCGGGTCACCCTCACCCTGACCCGGCCGCCGGACGACCTGGTCGACGACCCGCCGCCCACGGCGATCAGTCTCTCGCTGAAGGGGTCCGGCGAGCTTGACATCACGGTGGTCGTCAAGAGGCCGGGCCCGGACATCGCGTTCAGCAGCCGCGCCGCGCCGCTGCCCCTGATGGAGAGCGACGTCCCGGACCTCCCGGCGTACTCCACCCTGATCCGCGACGTCCTCGTCGGCGACCGGTCCCTGTTCACCTCCAGCGACGGGCTCGCGGCGGCCTGGCGCGTGATCTCCCCGCTGCTGGCGCGCCGGCCGGACGTGCAGGGCTACGCCCCCGGGTCGTGGGGTCCCACCGCGGCGACGGCGCTGGCCGGCCCCGGCGGGTGGTACCTCCGGTAGGGCGTCAGCGGGTCGCGCGGTAGAAGCTGAACCCGCCCAACGCCATCGCGCCGTGGGCGAGCACGGCCGCGTCCACCAGGCCGGCCTTCTCGAAGGCGGCGAGCGCGGCGTCCGGGTCGGCGTGCGCGTGCAGCCCGGGCCGGTCCCCGTGCTGCTCGGCGGTGTGCACGTGGCCGAGCCGCAGGAGCCGGCCGGCCGCCGACGGGGCACTCCCGTCGATGTCGAGCAGGTGCAGGCGACCGCCCGGCGCCAGCACCCGGCGCACCTCGCGGAGCGCATCGTGCTGCTGGTCCGCGGGCAGGTGGTGGAGCATGAACGCCGAGAGCACGCGGTCCACGCTCCCGTCGGGGTAGGGGAGCCGGTCGGCGTAGCCGCGGTCGAGCCGGAGCGTCACACCCGCTCGCCGGGCCTTCCGGGCGGCGATGGCGAGGACGCGTGGGTCCGGGTCGAGCCCGATCGCGGCGGCGTCCGGGACGGCGCGCTTGGCGAGCAGGAGCAGGGCCCCCGTCCCGGTCCCGATCTCGAGGACGGTCGCGCCCGGCTCGATCCCGGCCTGCGCGACCAGCCGCCAGTGTGCGTCCCGCGCGCCGAGCAGGCGGGTGAACCCGTCGTAGAACGCCAGCGGCAGGTGCCTCGACATGGCCGGCAGGAAGTCGCGGTCTTCGGTGGTCGTCACGGTGTCCTTCTCTTTCTGGCACGATTGTCGGTGCATCGCCAGACTGCCCACGCCTGTGAGCGGCATCAAGAGACGGACCACGGCTTCCATGGCATCATCTTCGGATTCCCGGGCCGTCCCGCTCGTCGACTTCCCCCGGACGGCCGGGCTGCCCGCCATCCGGGTTGACCACTGGGTGCGGGCGCGACCGCACCCGTCCCGACGGGGCACGCACGCGCACGACTTCCTCGCGCTCTTCTACCTGGAGCAGGGCCACCAGGTCCTGCGCGTCGACGGCCGTGACATCGCGCTCGTGACCGGGGACGTG
>JAEUJO010000099.1 GCA_016794615.1 Pseudonocardia sp.
CCGGTATGCACCGCCGCCGCCCGTCACCAGCCGTAGAACACCCGCTCCACGACCGCGCGGGCGCGGCGGGTGGCGCGGCGGTAGTCGTCGAGGAACACGCCCGGGTCACCGTCCGGCGGGTAACCCAGCGCCGTCGCGACCGCGGCCAGCTCGCGGCCCGAGCGCGGCAGCTGGTCGCCCGGCTTGCCGCGCACCAGCATGATCGCGTTGCGGGCGCGGGTGGCCGTCATCCAGCCCGCGGCCAGCTCCTCGGCGTCGTCGTGGGTGATCAGGTCCGCCTCGGCCGCCTCGCGCAGGCCGTCGAGGGTGCCGGTGGTGCGCAGCTCCGGGATGTCGCCCGCGTGCTGCAGCTGCAGCAGCTGCATCGTCCACTCGACGTCCGCGAGCCCGCCGTGGCCGAGCTTGGTGTGCGTGGCCCGGTCCGCGCCGCGGGGCAGCCGTTCGGCGTCCACCCGTGCCTTGATCCGGCGGATCTCGGTGATCTGCGCGGGGGTCAGGCCGTCGTCCGGATAGCGGATCGGGTCGATGAGCTCGATGAACCGGCGGCCGAGGACGGCGTCGCCCGCGACGGGGCGGGCCCGGACCAGCGCCTGCGCCTCCCAGACCTCCGACCAGCGCGCGTAGTACTCCCGGTAGGAGGTGAGCGTGCGGACCAGCGGGCCGGACCGGCCCTCCGGGCGCAGGTCCGCGTCGATCACCAGGGGCGGATCCGGGCTCGCGCTGCCGAGCTGGCGACGGACCGTCTCGACCACGGTCGTGGCGAACTTGACCGCCTCGTGATCGGTCGCGCCGCCGAGCGGCTCGCAGACGAACAGGACGTCCGCGTCACTGGCGTAGCCCAGCTCACCGCCGCCCAGCCGGCCCATCGCGATCACGGCGAGCCGGGCAGTCGGCGTCGACCCGCCGAGCGCACGCAGGCCCGAGGCGAGCACGCCCTGCAGCACCGCGGACCAGACCGCCGAGAGCCCGCTGCACACCTGTTCGACGTCCATCTTGCCGAGCAGGTCCGCACACGCGATCCGCAGCATCTCGTGGCGACGGGACGAGCGGGCCGTGGCCGCGGCGGCCTGCGGGTCGGGCTGTCGGCCGACGGCCGTGCGCAGGGCCGCGGCGGCGTTCGCCGGGTCCCGGACCAGCTCGTCGGGCTGGCCCGCGACCGGGGCGGCGAGCAGCCGCAGCACCTCGGGGGCGCGCACGAGCAGGTCCGGAACCAGCGCGGACGTGCCCAGCAGCCGCATCAACCGCTCGGCGACCAAGCCCTCGTCCCGCAGCAGCCGCAGGTACCAGGGGGTGCGGGCGAGCGCCTCGGACACGCGACGGTAGGCCAGCAGCCCGCGGTCCGCGTCCGGAGTGCGGGCGAGCTCGTCGAGCAGCACCGGCAGCAGGGTCTTCTGGATCGCGGCCGCCCGCGACACCCCGCCGGTCAGCGCCCGGATGTGGTGCAGCGCGCCCTCGGGCGACACCCAGCCCAGGGCACCGAGCCGGATGGTCGCGGCCTCCGCGGAGAGGCCCGCGTCCGACACCCGCGACACCGCGTCGAGCAGCGGCCGGTAGAACAGCTTCTCGTGCAGGCGGCGGACGCGCCGGGCGTTGCGCCGCCACTCCTCGATCAGGACCCCGACGGCGTCGTGCCGCCCGTCGGGCCGCAGCTTGGCGGCCCGGGCGAGCCAGCGCAGCGCGTCCGTGTCGTCCTCGGCGGGCAGCAGATGCGTGCGGCGCATGCGCTGCAGCTGCAGCCGGTGCTCCAGCAGCCGCAGGAAACGGTACGAGGCGGCGAGGTTCGCCCCGTCGTCGCGCCCGACATACCCGCGGCTCGCGAGGGCGGCGAGCGCGTCGAGCGTCGTCGGGGACCGGAGCGCGGGGTCGGCGCGGCCGTGCACGAGCTGGAGCAGCTGGACGGCGAACTCGACGTCGCGCAGCCCGCCGCGGCCGAGCTTGAGCTCGCGGTCGGCGTGGTCCGGGCGCACGTGCTCCTCGACGCGGCGGCGCATGGCCTGGACGTCCGCGACGAAGTCGGTCCGGCCCGCGGCCGTCCACACCATCGGCGCGACGGCCTCCGCGTAGGCCTTCCCCAGGTCCGGGTCGCCCGCGACCGGGCGCGCCTTGAGCAGCGCCTGGAACTCCCAGGTCTTGGCCCACCGCTTGTAGTAGGCCACGTGCCCGTCGAGCGTGCGGACCAGTGCGCCCTGCCGGCCCTCGGGACGCAGGTTCGCGTCGACGGGGAAGCACGCCTCCCCCGCGATGCGCATCATCCGGGCGGCCAGCCTGGTCGTCGTCTGGTCCGCGGGTTCGGCGACGAACACGACGTCGACGTCGCTGACGTAGTTCAGCTCCGCGCCACCCGTCTTGCCCATGGCGATGACGGCGAGCCGGCCGGGCTCACCGTCGGTCTCCGCGAGGGCCACGGCGAGCGCCGCCCGCAGCGCCGCGGTGGCCAGGTCGGCGAGCTGCGCGGCGACGTCCTCGAGCGGCAGGATCGGCAGCGACGGCTCGCTGACGGCGGCGAGGTCGGCGGCGGCGAGGGCGAGCATCTCGTCCCGGTAGGCGGTGCGCAGGGCGCTCACGGCCTCGCTGTCCCGCAACGCCGCGGCGGCGCCGCCGGGCGCCCCCGCAGGCGGGCCGTCGGGGTCCGCGCCGACGGCCGTCAGCAACGATGCGGTTCGGGTGGCGACGTCGGTGCACGCGTCCGGGGCGGCGGCGGTCAGCCTGCGCCAGCGGTCGGGATGGGAGACGAGGTGGTCGCCGAGCGCGGTCGAGCCGCCGAGCAGGGCGAACAGTCGCCCGCGGAGCGCGACGTCACCGCGCAGCGCGGCGTCGCAGGCCGTCCACTCGCGCGTGTTCGCGCCCGCGAGCCGATCCAGTGCCCGCAGGGCGAGGTCCGGGTCGGGGCTGCGGACCAGGGCCCACATGACGTCCTCGACGCCCCGCGCGGGCTGGTCGTCCGCCCACCACCCCAGTGTCCGCAGCGTCTCCTCGGCTCGCGAGCCGGTCAGCCCGAGCCGAGCGAGCGCATTGGGGCGCCTGCCCGTCGACAGCCGTCCGGGCGGCGCCCCTCGTCCGGGCACCCCGGACACCGACGCCACGTTGCGCTCCCCCGACGACACCACACGGCGATCCTGCCAAACCCGCGGTGCCGACCGCGATGCCTCGGCCCACCCGTTCCGCGCGCCGGTACCCGCACCCGCCCGGGACCACCCGGACGATCAGCCCCGCTGCCGGTGAGGGTGGCTCAACCGGGTCGAGCGGGCGCGGTGTCCGCTCCGTCCGGCGCGTCGTGGTCGGGGACGAAGCGCAGTTCGAGCGCGTCGTAGCGGGGGCGGAAGCCCAGGCGGGGGTAGAGGCGGTTCGTCGTCGGGTTGGCCAGGTCGGTGTAGAGCAGCACGTGCCGGGCACCGCGACCGAGCGCCCAGCGCGCCGCCGCCGCCGTGACCGCGGCGGCGTAGCCCCGGCCGCGGTGCTCGGGCGGGGTGTAGACGGGGCCGATCCGCGACATGCCCGCGACGACGGCGCGGGCAGCCGCCTGGGCGACCGGCTCGCCGTCGACCTCCCAGACGATCTCACCTGCGCCCGTCCCGACGGCGCGCACCACGTCGTCGCGGGCCGTGGGCGCGGGCCGCCAGGTGCGGCCGATCTCCCGGTCGAACTCCGTGCGCCACCGCGCGAGCAGGTCCAGCCCCCGGGCGTCGTCCGGGCCGACGGCGCGGGCCGCCCCGGCGACTCCGGTGGGCGCCTCGAGCCCGTCGAGCGCGAACAGCCGCATGCGCAGCCCCACGGTGACGCCGGCCCCGGTCCGGTCCGCCCACGCGGCGCCGACGACCTCGGCCTCCTCGGCAGGCCCGTGGACGCCCTCGACCTCGGGGTCCCGCGCGACCAGGGCCTCGACGACCGCGCCGGCGCACCGCGGCGGGACCGCCGACACCAGCGCCGGGTGTCCCGCGGTGCGCAGCAGCGCACCCACGACGCCGCCGTTCTCGTGCACGGTCAGCATCACCGCCGCGTCGAGCGCCCCCGTCCGGACCTCGGGGAGCACGGTCAGGATGCTCGTGTGACGCACCGGATCGGGCTCGAGCAGCGGGTGGGCGAGCCGGGTGAACGCATCGGCGTCGATGTGCGGGACGACCTCCATGCCGTCCAGCGTGACGCCCGGTGGCAACCCGATTACGCCGGTTCGCCGCCCGGCCTACCGGCGCGCCGCCACGCCGCGGGCGGCACGCCGTGCTCGGTGCGGAACCGGCGGACGAAGTAGCCCACCTCGCGGTACCCGACGCGATGGGCGATCTCGCCGACGGCGAGGTCGGTGTCGGCGAGCAGGCGCCGGGCCTCCCGCATGCGGCATTCGGTGATCCACTGCTGCACGGTGCGCCCTGTGCGCCGCCCGACGACGGTGGTGAGGTGTCCGGTCGTGAGCCCGACCGCGGCGGCGACGTCGCGCAGCGAGATCGGCTCGTGGAAGCGGGCCTCGATGACGTCGAAGACGGCCGCGAGCAGCGGGTCGATCCCCCGCTCGGCAGGGGCGTCCCAGTGGAGGCGGCCGAGGTGGACGAGCAGCAAGGTGAGGTGGGCGCGCGCGGCGTCGGCATAGCCGTCGAGCCGGCTCCGCAGCTCGGTCTCGAGGCCGACCAGGTGCCTGAGCCAGGACGCACGCTCGCCGAGCGGGATGTGCAGGCGCTGGGCCCCGCCACGGTGGTTCCCGACGAAGGGGGACAACAGGGGGTGGGTCCGCCACGAGACGAGAGGCGCGGCGGCACTCGGGTCGATGGCGTCGGCCGGGAAGAAGACCATCCAGCCCGTCGTCTCAGCGGTGTCGGCGCCGGGCCCGGCGTACGGGGTGACGACCGCACCGGGAGCGACGACGAACACGTCCCCGGTCACGAGCGCGATGTCACGGCCGTCGACGCGCAGGACCTGGTGGCCCTGCTCCAGGTAGAAGAGCGCGAGGAAGTCGTGCGCGTGCGTGCCCCGTCGGGACGGGTGCGGTCGCGCCCGCACCCAGTGGTC
>JAEUJO010000116.1 GCA_016794615.1 Pseudonocardia sp.
CCTGCTGGCGGCCGTCGCCGGGTGCGGGCTGATCGGCGGGGACGGGCCGGAGGAGGTCGCGCGGGCCTTCGCCACATCCTGGTCCGGTGGTGACGACGGGGCCGCCGCGGCTCTGACCGACGACCCGGCGGCGGCGACGGCACTGCTCACGTCCGTGCGCGAGTCGCTCGCCCCGGTCGGTCTGGCCGTGCAGGTCGGGCAGGTGCGCACGGCGTCGGACACGGCGACGGCCTCGCTGGATCTGCGCTGGGACCTCGGGCAGGGCCGGATCTGGAGCTACCACGGCGAGGCGGGCCTGCGCCGCGCCGACGGTGAGGGCCCGGCGTGGCGGATCTCGTGGGTGCCGACCGTCGTGCACCCGCAGCTCGCCGCCCGCCAGCGGCTCGTGCTGAACACCGGCGCCGCCGAACCCGCTCCGGTCGTCGACCGGGCAGGCGTGCCGCTGCTCACCGCGACACCCGTCGTCTCGGTGTTGCTCGACCGCCTGCAGACCGGCGACCTGCCCGGCGTGACGGGGACGCTGGCCACCGCGTTGTCGCCGATCGAGCCGTCCATCACCGCACAGACGATCACGGAGGGCGCCGCGCGCACCCCGGACGGCCGCGCCTACACCGTCGCAGTCCTGAGAGACGCGGACTACCGGACGGTGAAGAACGCGATCCACGACCTGCCCGGTGTGCGGTTCATCACCTCCGAGCGGCTGCTGGCCCCCGATGCAGGGTTCGCGCGCCAGGTCCTGCCCGCGGTCCGCACGGGGCTCGCCGCGCAGCTCGACGGCGTGCCCGGCTGGTCGGTCGCGGCGGTCGACGCCGCGGGCGGCACGGTCGCCACACTCGTCGAGGAAGCCCCGAAACCCGGGACGACGGCCGCGATCTCGCTCGACCGTGCCGTTCAGACGGCGGCCGAGGACGCCGTCGAGCCGATCCCGCAGCAGGCGATGCTGGTCGTCGTGCAGCCGTCGACCGGGCAGCTGCTCGCGGTCGCCCAGAACGGCGCGGCGGACGCCGGCGGGGCGCTCGCTCTCACCGGCCGTTTCCCGCCGGGCTCGACATTCAAGATCGTCACAGCGCTGGCAGGGGTGGAGCAGGCCGGGCTCTCGGCGGACACGCCCGTGGCGTGCCCGGGGGAGACCGTGATCGGCGGCCGGCCGGTGCCGAACGCCGAGCGGTTCGACCTCGGAACCGTGCCGCTGCGCAGGGCGTTCGCCCGTTCCTGCAACACGACGTTCGCCACCGTCGGTGCCGGTCTGGCGCCGGACGGGCTGACCGCCGCGGCGCTGCAGCTCGGCCTGGGGGCCGACTACGCCGTCCCCACGTTGACGACGGTCACCGGTGCGGTGCCTGCCGCCCCGGACCTCGTTCAGCGCGCGGAGGACGCGTTCGGTCAGGGACAGGTCCTGGCCAGCCCGCTGGGCATGGCGCTGGTCGGCGCGACGGTCGCGCACGGCGCGCCAGTCGTGCCGCAACTGGTGGTCGGGCGCCCGACCGAGGTCCTCGCCGCGCCCACCGCACCCGACCCGGCAGCACTCGAGCAGGTGCGCACGATGATGCGCGCTGTTGTGACCGAGGGCACCGCGACAGCCCTGAACGGCCTTGGTGAGGTGCGGGGCAAGACCGGCACCGCGGAGTTCACGAACGACGGCAGCCGCGCGCACGGGTGGTTCGTCGGCTACCGCGGGGACCTCGCGTTCGCCGTGCTCGTGGTCGACGGCGGGTCGTCGGAGCCCGCCGTCGCGGCGGCCGGGCGGTTCCTCGGCGCGCTGCCGCGGTAGCGGCGTGCCGCCGCGGCGGGGCCGGGATCGGGGAAGCGCCCGTCGGGTGTTCGCCCGACGGGCGGCGACATCGGTCGCATCGATCGGGCCGTATCCGGGCGCGGGGGGCCTAGTCTGGTCAGATGTCCATCGCTGCGCCGTCCTCGCGGATCACCTTGCTGGCCGCCGCCGCCGACGCCGTCGCGGTGGTGGTGTTCGCCGCTGTGGGCCGGTTGAGCCACGGCGAAGCCGACGATCTCCTCGGTCTCGTCGGCACGGCGGCGCCGTTCGGCGTCGGTCTCGTGGCGGCGTGGGCGACGCCCCTGGTCCGGCACGACCCGGCCGCGTGGCGCGCCGGTGCCGTGGCCCTGGTCGGTACCGCCGGCATCGGCCTGCTCCTGCGCGCCGGCTTCACCGGGCGGCTCCCGCTCAGCTTCGCCGTGATCGCGACGCTCAGCCTCGCGGTGCTGCTGCTGGGCTGGCGCGGCCTCGCGGTGCTGGTGTCGAAGACCGCACACCGCGCCGCGCGCTGATCAGCCGGGCCCCGTGCTCGGCACGCGGCTCATAGACTGGTCTCATGTCCACCCGCACTCTGCTGACCCCGGGCACGCTGTCGCCCCGCCGCGAGGTCCCGGCGCACATCCCGCGTCCGGAGTACGTGGGCAAGGCAGGCCCCACCCGGACTGCGGACTCGTGGGTGCAGCAACCGGAGATCATCGAGGCCATGCGGGTGGCCGGCCGGATCGCGGCGCAGGCGCTGCAGGCCGGCGGGGCGGCCGTCGCTCCCGGGACGACCACGGACGAGGTGGACCGGGTGGTCCACGAGTTCCTCGTCGACCACGACGCCTACCCGTCGACGCTGGGCTACCGCGGCTTCCCCAAATCGTGCTGCACGAGCCTGAACGAGGTCATCTGCCACGGCATCCCCGACTCCACCGTGATCCAGGACGGCGACATCGTGAACATCGACGTCACCGCGTTCATCGGCGGCGTCCACGGCGACACCAACGCCACCTTCCTCGCCGGCGACGCCGCGGAGGAGGACCGGCTGCTGGTCGAGCGCACCCACGAGGCCACGCTGCGCGCCATCAAGGCGGTCCGGCCCGGACGGGCGCTCAACGTCGTCGGGCGGGTCATCGAGAGCTACGCCCGCAGGTTCGGCTACGGCGTGGTTCGCGACTTCACCGGCCACGGCATCGGCCGCGACTTCCACTCCGGCCTCGTGGTGCTGCACTACGACGATCCGGCGGTGACCACGGTGCTCGAGGAGGGGATGACCTTCACCATCGAGCCGATGATCACCCTCGGCACCGCCGACTACGACATGTGGGACGACGGCTGGACGGTACTGACGAAGGACCGGAAGCGCACGGCGCAGTTCGAGCACACGATCCTCGTCAGCCCTGACGGAGCCGAGATCCTCACCCTGCCCTGAACCCGAGTCCCCTCTCCTCGACCCGCCCGCCACACCACCCGCAGGAGCCCTCATGGCCACGATCTACGACGGCATCGATGCCGACATGGCGGCCTGGATCGAGCGGCAGCCGCTGTTCTTCGTGGCGACGGCGCCGCTCGCCGCGGACGGGCTGGTCAACCTCTCACCGAAGGGCACCGGCGGCACGTTCCGGGTCGTCGACGCGCAGACGTTCGCCTACCTCGACATCACGGGAAGCGGCGTCGAGACCATCGCGCACCTGCGGGAGAACGGCCGGATCTGCGTGATGTTCTGCTCGTTCGACCGGCGGCCGACGATCGTGCGGCTGCACGGCACCGGACGTGCGGTGCTGGCCGACGACGCCGGGTTCGACGCGGAGCTGGCCGGGTTCGGCGAGGCCGGAGCGAGCCGCAGGCCGTACCTGCGAGGTGTGATCGTCGTCGACGTGGCGCGCGTGGCCGACTCCTGCGGCTACGCGGTGCCCCGGATGGAGTTGGTGGAGGAGCGCGAGACGCTGGACGGGGTATGGCGCACACGCGACGACGAGATGATCGCGACCTACCACAGCGAGTGGAACGTGACGAGCCTCGACGGGCTGCCCGGCCTCGACGGCTCTGCGGAGACCTCCCCGCCGATCCGGCGGCACACCACCCGCCCGTCTGTGTGATCATCGCCTGGCGAGGGGAGGAGCGGGCATGACGCGAGGCGGGCCACGTCCACCGCGGCCGCTGCGGGTGCACGAGGTGCTGGCACTGAGCTTCACCCGGCGCCGCCGTGGCTCGGGGTTCTGGTTCGGCTTCGCCATCTCGGCGCTGTGGCCGTTCACGATGTTCGGTGCGCGCGTGGCGTTCGACGGCGACGAGCACCTTCCCCGCTCCGGCGGCGCGCTGCTGGCCTGCAACCACGTCTCCGACGTCGACCCGATCTACGACGTCGCGTTCACCATCTCGCACGGCCGGATGCCCCGGTTCCTCGCCAAGGCCGAGCTGTGGAAGATCCCCGTGGTGCGCTCGGTCATGGCCGGTGGCCGCCACATCCCCGTGCAACGCGCCTCGACCCGTGCCGCCGATGCCTACAAGGAGGCGATCGAGGCGCTGCGCCGCGGTGAGGTCGTCGTCTTCTACCCCGAAGGCACGTTCACCGCGGACCCGGACGGCTGGCCGATGAAGGCGAAGAACGGCATCGGCCGGATCGCGTTGGTCACCGGGGTGCCGGTGATCCCGGTCGCGAACTGGGGCACGCAGGACCTGATGCCGGCCGACCGGCGCCCCCGCCCGTTCCCCCGCAAGACCGTACAGGTCGTCGCCGGGCCTCCGGTGGACCTGTCGCCCTGGCTGGGCGGGCCGCGCACCCGCACCGCGCTGAACGCCGCCACCACCGCGATCATGTCCGACATCACGGCGCTGGTGGCCGGGTTGCGCGGGGAGGAGCCGCCGCCCGCGCCGTACGACCCGGCCAGGGCCGCGCTGCGGTCCGCCGCGCCACCGGCTGAG
>JAEUJO010000129.1 GCA_016794615.1 Pseudonocardia sp.
GGCAAGCTGGCCGGGTTGGCGCTGCATCGCTTCGGCGGGTTCCTCAAGCGGTCGTGGCGGGTCAACGACTGGATCTGGGGTCGGCTCGACGCCGCGACGGTCCTCACCCGGATCGTGCTGTCCCCGGACCGGCTCCTCCGCGTCCGGCCCGTCAGCAGCCGGAGCCGCGCGGCGGACGAGATCATCGACATGATCACCGACCGCCTCTACGGTGACACGGACCTGCCGACGCCGATCACGGACCTGAAGGCCGCAGCCCGTCAGGAGCTGGCGCAGCTGTTCGCCCACCCCGACGACCCGCAGCCCGACCCGCAGCCGTCGCTGCCGAAGCTGGCCGACTACGTCGCCGCCCGGTTGCACATCGACATCATCCTGGAGGAGCTGCCGAACCTGGCCGCCGAGATCGCTGCCGACCGCGTCGCGGGCGCCGACCAACGGTCGCGGGGTGAGATCTTCCTCGCCCGCAACAAGGGGCTGCTGGAAGAGATCACCGGCAGCGCCGGTGAGCGGCGGATCGACCTCGGCGTCCGGGCGCTCGCCGCTTTCGACGCCGCGGGTATCGGGAACGAGTCACTCGAGCAGGAGGCGACGAGCGACCAGCTCATCCGGACGACCGCCACCGCCGTCGCGATGACCAGTACCCTGCTCGACTCGGACGGCTCCGGCCTGGGCGGAATCGCCAGACCCGTCACGAGGACGCTGCGCGGCGCGATGCTCCTGCCCTACTGGGTGGTCACCGGGCTGACCGCGGGGAGCGCCGCCGCCCGCGCGCTGGCCTTCGCCGGTCTCACGATCGGCGGTGTGCTGCTGACGTTGAGCTTGCTCGGGTTGCTCGGGTCGGTCTCTCCGGCGGGGGCGCTGCTGGGCCTCGGGGCCGTGCTGTGCGCCCTCGGGTACGCCGCCATGCGATCGGGCACCCTGCTGCACGGCCTCGTCCTGCTGGCGCCGGTGTCACCGCTGGTCGCCGTCGGGTGGACCGACGTGCTCGGCGACACCTCGGCGGCGACCACCGGGGCCTGGACCGTCGGCATCGTGCTGGTGCTCGTCCTCGCGCTCATCCTCCTCGCCAGCCTGCCCTCCCCGGTGCTCAGCCCGGCAGCAACCGTCAGGAACTGGTGGCGGCGGGTCGGCGAGCACGGCGCCGGGCCCGGCCGGGGCGGCGACCGCCGCACCCGCGCCGCGTTCCGGGTGTCCGCCGTGCTCGCCCCGGTGGCCGGTGCGGCGGCGGTCGCCCACGCGGTCGTCCGGTCCGGCGGGGTCGGCCTGCACCCACCGCTGTGGGCGCTCCTCGGCGGGGCTGTCCTCTTCGGGTCGGTCGTCTCGTTCATCACCGGGCGGTCGCTGCGGCTACGGACGCAGGCACCGATGCCGGACGCCAACGGCGCGCGGCCGTGGACGACCCGCGCCGTGAACCACCCGGCCGGGGTGTCGGCAGGCTGGTCCGTGGTCTACGGCCTCCTGTACGCCCTGCTCGCCCTGGGGGCATTCGCCTGGGCCCCGGAGCGCTCCGTGCTCTGGAACCGCGTGTTCTGGAACAGCCTCGCGGTCGGCAGCGCGGTGATCGCGGTCTTGCTGTGCACGGTGGCGCCGCTCTGGTTCCCCGCCCGCGCCCGCCGGACGCTCAACCGGCGGATCGCCACGGACACCGGCCTGCGGGCCCGACTCGGCGCGCCGGGGGTCAGCCGTGCGCAGGCGGAGCAGGCTCTGCGGGACAGTCTCGTACGGCGCGCCGCGACGTATGCCTACCTGACCGATGTGGTCGGGCAGGGGCGCCGGCTCGTGCTGAGCTCGGCGGGCGAGGACCTCGCTGTCGCCCTCCTCGACCAGGTCCGGTTCCCGCGCACGTCGCTACCGGTCCGTCCGCACCTCACCGTGGGGGGCCTGGCGATGCTGTGCGCGGCGCTGGTCCCGGTGCCCGGCCTCGGTATCGGCAGCGGGGTCGCCGTCGCCACCGCGGGGTTGGTCGTGGTGCTGGTGGCCGGGTGGTTCGAGGGGAGGGGGCTGCGGCCCTCGTCCCGCCTCCCCGGGCTCGGGCCCGCGCTCGTCGGCGGCGTCGGCTCGGTCGCCGCGGCAGTGGCCATCACGCACTCCTGGGGCTCGTCCGCCGGCTGGACGATCCTCCTGGGCGCGACGGCCGGTGTCGCGACGGTCGCCCTGCAGCTGGCGGTCGCGGTGGCCACCCGGCGACGGTTCCGCAGGCGGGCCGCTGTCGGCACCGCCGCCGCACCCCGGTCCACCACCGCACCAGCCGCCGCGGAGCCCGAGCCGAGCATGGCGTAGCTGTCGCGCAGGTGGTCCTCCACGGTCCGTGCGTCAGCTGCGGACGGCGCCGTTGAGGATCATCGCCATCTCCACGACGTTGTACGGGTTCCAGGTCGACATGGTGAAGTACACCACCGCCCGGCCGCCCGGTAGCGCGCGCGTGTAGCGGTCGATCACGTACGGCCCGTACTCGCCACCCCATTCGTCCTCACGTCCCGGGTCGGACAGGCCGTCCGGCGCATCCCGCGCGTGCATGAACTCGCCGTAGCCGCCGCCGGCCCGACCGGGGTCGAACACGATCACCGGGTCGGACCAGGGGCCCCACGGGTACCGGGCGACGCGGGCGTTGATCCCGCGCGGGGAGCCGGCGTTGTAGAGCAGCAGCCACATCCCCAGCGGGGCGTTCCAGGTTGCCGAGAGCTCACCGATCTGCGGGTGCGGGAACAGCGCGACGGCGTCACGCTCGTCCTCGGACCACACCGGCCGCTGCGAACCGGCCTCGGGCCCGCAGCAGAACCGCCACCTGCCTCTGTCCTCCACGGCACCGAGCGGGACACAGGCGAGATGGGCGTCGCTCGCCCGGTACCGCCCGCTGCCCCACACCAGCAACGCCGGCCCGCGGAAGGGCAGCCCCGCCGCACCGTCCTGTACCGCGACACACGAGACGTTGACGAACTTCCCGCCCCGGCGGGCGACCGACAGGTCGTACAGGCACAACAGGTTCGTGGGATCGCCGTTCACCGCCCGCGTCAGGACCGACCGCCCCATCACCTCCCGGCCCGCCGCCCGGTAGTGCTCGGTGGTCCGGAACACGTACATGCGCCCACCGACGCTGAACCCGTCGAGCGGCACCTCGAAGGCCCTCGTGGACACCGGACGCCCGTCCGCGGTCGTCACCCGCGGGCAGACGAAACGGGAGCCCGCCGTCATGAACTGCAACCGGATCCCCGGCTCCGGCGTCCGGTCGGTCGTCCACGCGACGCTGTCGCCGAGCTCGGCGTCCGGCCACGTGTCACCGAAGAGGAACCACAACCGGCCGTCGTGTTCGAAGGACGCGCCGAGGTCGGTGCCGACCAACCCGAACCGTGACTCGGTGCGGTTGTGGGCGAACGTGTTCCGCTCCCGATCCCACTCCCCGGTGAGCTGACAGACCTTCCGTACGCTTCCCGGGACCAACTCGACCCGAGGTACCACCGCGCACTCCCCGCGCCCGAAGCTGATCAGCTGCCGTCCCAGCGTATCGGCACGGATCCAGGTTCCGCGGACGGCAGATGAGTTTCGCCTCGCCGCGTCGTCTGCACGGGGGAACGTCCCCTTCGGCGCCGCCGGAGGCGAGATGAGCAGACGAG
>JAEUJO010000148.1 GCA_016794615.1 Pseudonocardia sp.
CCATCTCGGTGACGGTGAACCGACGCCTCTGCGCCTCGAACCCGTCGCCCACCGCGGGCACCCGGCCCAGCTGCGTCTGCACGAACCCGGCGAGGGTCTCGAAAGGGCCGTCGGGCAGCACGATGCCGCTGGTCGCGGCCAGCTCCTCGCGGTGCAGGAGGCCGTCGAACTCCGAGCTGTCGGAGCCGGCGCGGGCGGCCGGGTCGTACTCGTCCTCGATCTCGCCCACCAGCTCCTCGATGATGTCCTCCATCGTGACGATCCCGTCCGTGCCGCCGTACTCGTCGACGACCACCGCGAGGTGGATGCGGTGCGCGCGCATCTCGGCCAGCGCCGCGAGCACCGGTTTGCTGCCCGGCAGCAGGGGGACGGGCCGGGCGGCGTCGCCGACGGTCCGGGCCGCCGCCGGGCCGCCCCCGGTCATGTCCTGCCGGTCCATGAGGACGGTGGTCAGGAGGTCACGCACGTGCACGACTCCGACGATGTCATCCACGGTCCGGCCGGTCACCGCGTAACGGGAGTGCGGCTTGTCGAGCACGTGCCGGACCGCGTCGGCGAGCACGGTGTCCGCGGAGAGGAACTCGACCTCGGTCCGCGGCACCATCACCTCGGTGAGCTGGCGGTCCGCCGCGCCGAACACGTCGGTGAGCACGCGGCGCTCGTCGGCGTCCAGCTTCCCGTGCGTGCTCACCATGTCGCGCAGCTCCTCCTCGCTGACTTCATCGCCCCCGGCCCGCGGGTCCAGGCCGAGCATCCGCACGACGACGTTGGTCGACGCCGACAGCAGCCAGACGATCGGGCGGGTCAGCGTGGCCACCCGGTCGAGCGTCGGGGCGACCAGCATGGCGACCGTCTCGCCGCGCTGCAGCGCCAGCCGCTTGGGGACGAGTTCGCCGAGCACCAGCGACAGGTAGGAGATGAAGGCCGTCACGGCGACGAACGCAACCGTGCCGGCGATGCCGGCCGGCACGCCCCAGCCGGCGAGGACCTCGCCCAGCGGCTCCGACAGGGTCGACCCGCCGTACGCGGAGGCGAAGAACCCGCTGAGGGTCACCCCGACCTGCACGGACGCGAGGAACCGGTTCGAGTCGACGCGCAGCTTCCGGACGCGGTCCCCCCGCTTGCCGGGCAGCCGGTCGACCTGGCTGTCACGCAGCGAGACGAGCGCCAACTCGGATCCGGAGAAGTAGCCGCCGATCAGGACGAACACCAGGACGAACGCGAGGCTGGTGAGGACGCCGTTCACCGACCCAGCATTCCGCAGGAGGGGTGCGCGCAGGGAACGACCCGGGCGAACGGGACAGCGGGGGAGGGGCAGACTGACGCCATGGCGACGTGTACCCATCTCGACACCCTGAACAGGGTGACGCCCAGTGACGACGGCTGCCACGAGCGCCTGGCCGCCGGCGGGCATCTGCGGACGTGCCGGGAGTGCGGGCCCGTCGGCTGCTGCGACAGCTCGCCGAGCAGGCACACGACCGCGCACGTCCACGCGACCGCGCATCCGATCGTGCGCCCGTGCGAGCCCGGCGAGGACCGGTTCTCCTGCTGCGCGGACGAGCCGGCATTCGAGGTCGACGGCGCGGGGCCTGCCCCGTCGCACAGCTGAGCCGGCCGTCGAACTCGGTGTCACCTCCGCGGCCGGGCCGGGAGGGGGTCGGGTGAGGGTCCTGCTGGTGTCGGATCTGCACTACCGGCTGCGGCAGTTCGACTGGTTGCTCGAGCGCGCTGCCGCCGTCGACGCGCTGATGATCGCCGGGGACCTGCTCGACAACCACTCGCAGGTCGCGCTGGACGTGCAGGCGGTGGCCGTCCGCGCCGCGCTGCGCGAGCTCGCCGGGCAGACCGCGGTCTTCGTGGCGTCCGGCAACCATGATCTGGACGGCCGCGACGACGCGGGGGAGAAGACGGCGCGCTGGATGGCGCAGTTCGGCGCGATCGGTGTGCAGGGTGACTACTCGACGGTCGCCCTGGGCGACGATCTCGTGACGGTCTGCCCCTGGTGGGACGGCCCGCAGGCGAGGGCGACGCTCGATGCGTGCCTGACCGAGGCGGCGGACCGCCCGCGGCGGCGCTGGATCTGGGTGCACCACGCGCCGCCCGCCGCGTCACCGCTGGCCTGGGACGGGCGCCGCGCGTGGGGTGACGACCAGCTGTCGAGCTGGATCGAGCGGTTCACCCCGGACCTCGTGCTCACCGGTCACGTCCACCAGGCACCGTTCGTGTCCGGCGGCGGCTGGGTCGACCGGGTGGGGCCCACGTGGGTGTTCAACGCCGGCCAGCAGCCCGGGGTGTCGCCCGCGCGCATCGAGATCGATCTCGATGCGGGGACGGCGGTCTGGACCTCCGCGACCGACCGCGCGAAGATCGAGTTCTGAGGGGTGGGTCAGTACGGGGCGTCGCGCTCCCGGTCCGAGCCCGGCTCGCAGGCCTGGACCTGGTGGTGGCGCAGCGACTCGAGGACGGAGTCGACCATGCCGAGGTTGTCGTGGTCCCCGTACTGGCGGCGCAGGTCGACCAGGTAGCCGTTGATCGTGTCGAGCCGGCGCGCCAGGGTGGTGGCGACGGCACGGGCCATCAGCGGGTGCCCGTCGAGGAAGCCCTGGGGATCGTCGGTGCGGCGCAGCCGGCTGTCGCGGACGGCGCGGACGGTGGCGGTCGCGGCGCTGCCGAGCAGGGCGCTCATCTCGCCGAAGATGGCGCCGGGAGCGTCGACGACGGTGATGAACGTGCCGGCACGGCTGATCTCGAGCGCGCCGTCGAGCAGCACGAACAACCTCCCGTGCACCTCGCCCTCGCCGATCAGGACCGCCCCGGCCGGGTAGCTCACCTCCGGCAGCGCGGCGGACCAGTCGAGCATGTCGGGCACCCCGCTCATTTTAGTGCGGGTGCTGTTGCGGTGAGATGAACAGGAGCCCGGTTCGATCTTCGGCAGCCGTGGTCCTCACCTCACGGCAGACGTCATGCCTCCAGCTCGGCGAGCGCCTTGCGGGCCTGCTCCAGCTCCGCCTCCAGCGCGGCGACCCGGGCGGCCCGCTGCTCGCGGGCGGCCCCGACGGCCGCCTCGATCGGCTCGGCCAGCTCGGGGTGCAGCTCCTGGGCGGCCCGCACCACCGACGCGGCGTTGACCGGCAGCCCCCGCGAGATCCACGACGAGCCCTGCTTGAGCTCGGCCAGCCACTCGCCGTCCGCCCCGCCTGCGACGGTGAGGGCCAGCTCGACGACACGTGTGGTGCGCGCCGTCGAGGTCGACCCCTTCGGACGGCCGCGGCGGCGCTTCTCCGGCTCGGCGGCGTCGATGCCGGCGGCGGAGCCGGGCAGCGGCACGGTGGGATCGCCCGGAAGGGCGGTGCCGCTCGGGGCCGCGGGGGAACGGGAGAGGTCGTCCTCGGTCACCGGTCGATAGTAGGAACGTCGCCCCGTCAGCCGATCGGGGTGGGTGGCCGTGACGACGGCGTGGGCACCGTCAGCCCGCGCCGAGGGCCGTGCCCCGCAGCCGGGCCGCCGCGACGACACCGGGCCGGTTGCCGTGTTCCTGCTCGAACTCCAGCGTCGCGGCGACGTCGCGCGGGTCGTCGAGGGTCCGCAGGGCGGCGACGGCGGCGTGCGCGGGCAGGTCGGCGAAGTCGGGGATCGGCGGCGGCGTGCGGCCGGTGTCGGGGGCGTCGGGGGGCAGGTCGGAGGGCAGGTCGGGAGAGGCGTCCGGCGCTGCGGCACCCGGCACGTGCCGGGCAGGCGGCCCGGCGGTCTGCGCGAGCTCCGTGCCGACCCCAGCACCCGCCCCGGTGACGGTTCCGCCCGCCCGCTCCGCGGTGGAGGGGGCGGTCGCGGCCGTCCCGCCGAGTGCGGGGCGGGCGGGGGTGTTCGCCGCCCGGGTGACCCGGGCGGCCAGGCGTTGCAGCGGCGACGCCTGAAGCGCCGCCTGCCCGCCCGCCAGGTCCGCGAGCACCCCGGTCAGCCACTCCACCGTCTCCGTGTGGGCGACCTGGAGATCGACGGCGAACTCGTGCACCGCGGGCAGGCCGGCGGCCCCCGCGAGCTCCGCCACGTAGCGCGCCCGGTCGCGGAGCTGGTGCTCCAGCGCCAGGTCGCCCAGCAGCGCCTCGTCCAGCGGCTGCGCCTGTTCCATCGCGCCGCGGACCAGCGAGGCGACCCGGCCGACCAGCGGAGTGACCGGATCGGGGAAGGCGCCCAGCCCATGCAGGAGGTCGCCGATCCGGGCGGCCCGCGCATCCGCGTCGGCCGCCTTGCGCCGAAGGTCGTCGCGGATGTCATCGGTGCTCGCCTGGACCAACCGCGACCGTGCGACATGGGCCTCGGCGCGGGTCAGCTGCGCGAGGACGCGGAGCTGGGTGATGAGGGTGGCGGTGTCGGTCATCGGCGGCCCCTTTCGTTCGTTCACGGATGCCCACGTCGCCGCCGCGGCACGCCGCGGGCGGGTGTGACCTGAGCTGCGGTACGACGGCCGGCCCGTGCTCGCGGGGTCACCCGGTGGGGAGCTGGTCCAGGCGGGCGCGGGCGCGGGCGGTGCGCACGGCGGCCGCGGAGGCGTCGCGGGCCGAGTCGCGGGCGGCGGCCGCGGCGGAGCGGAAGGCCTCGAGGGCCGACTGTTCCTCGTTGCGGGCTGCGTCCAGCGCGGTGGCGAGGTCGGCGACCCGGTCGCGGGTGGCGGTGTGCCGCTCGTCGGCGCGGTCGCGCTCGGCCTCGTCGGACTCCTGGCGGGACCGGGCGGCGACCTCCTCGGCCTCGGCGTCGGCGAGCTCCCGTTCCCGGGCGGCGCGCTCCGCGGCGAGCTGCTCGCGGCTCTCCCGCTCGGCGCGTGCCCGCTCGGCGCGTGCCCGCTCGCGCTCGGACCCGGCGCCGCCGTCCGACCCGATCCCCGCGTCGCCCGGACCGCCGACACCGCCGTCTTCGCCGACACCGCCGTCTTCGCCGACACCGCTGTCCGAGGTGGCGTCACCGGCGCCGCCACCACCGGGCCGCCGGGCATGGCGCTGTGGTGCCGACGCGGCCCAGGCGGCCGTGTCCTCTCCGAGGTCCGCGCCCTCGGCGGGCCCGAACCCGGAGTACCGGACGGTCTTGGTCAGGCGCCCGGCCCGCACCTCCTCGGCGACGGCGGGATCGGCGAGGGCGGCGTCGAGGATGCCGGCCACCTCGCGGACGAGCCCGTCGTTCACGGTCTCGCCGCGGCGGGCGGCCAGGCGCCCGGCGTCGCGGGCCATCGCGGCGACGACGCGGTGCCGCTGGCCGGACAGCGCGCGCAGCGCACCGCCGTCGAGCTCCTGCTGGGCCTGCGCGAGGCCACGGGCGAGGGCGACCAGGCCGTCGAGCTGCTCGGTGCGGTGGCGGGCGAGGAGGTTGGCCAACCAGGCGGCCTTCGTGGGGCGGCGCAGCCGGCCCAGGGCGCGGGCCAGGTCGCGGTCGCCTGCCTCCTTGGCGGCGGCGACGCGGTCGTCGCGGGCGGGCACGAACTCGTCGGGAGGCAGCTCGTACAGCTCGTCGGCGATGGCGTCGAAACCGGAGTCACCTGCCGCCCCCGGCGTCGTGGAGCCGGCGACGGGGGCGTCCGTTGCTGTGCGTTCCGGCACATCCGGCAGCCTAGACGGGGTACTGGAGGTCCGGGCCGGTACTGCACTCGTTTCTTGCGGCACCTTAGACCCGTGCCGACCCTTCAGTGCCAGTCGTTGGCGACGTCGAGGTCGTGCCGGGCGCGCTTCATCCCGTCGTCGGAGAGCTCCTCGATCGGGGGGCCGGACCGGGCGGGGACGTCGTCGTCCGCCGGAGGCTCCGGGTCCACCCACTCCTCCCGGTTCGTTCCGCTCAGTTCCGCGGCGAGCATGTCGTCGTCGCGCGGGCTGTGCTCGGTGTTGCCGGGTTCCACCGTGGACACCTCCGTCAGGTGGTCTTCCGCTTCCGGCGGATCACGATGAGCAGCACCACCAGCGCCACCACGACACCGGCGACGACGCCGGGCTTCTCCCGCAGCGTCCGCTCGACGGGCGGGGCCTTCTCCGCGAGCAGGGCGTGGCCCTGGGCCACCTTCTCCTGCACGACCGGCCGGGCGTCGGCGACCGCCTTGTTCACGTGCTGCGCAACGATCGGCGCCTTGTCGGCGTAGACGGCCTTGCCCTTCTCGACGGCCTGGTCCACCTTCTGCTGGACGGCAGGGGGCGCCTTGTCGGCGTAGACCGCCTTGCCCTTCTCGACGGCGTGGTCGACCTTCTCGTGGACGACCGGCGCCTTCTCGGCGATCACGGCCTTCACCTTCTCCGTGCCCTCCTGCACGCGGCGGGACGCCTGCACCTTCGCGTCCTGCAGCTTCGCGAGCGTGTCGTCCGTCTTCGCCCTCACCTGCGCCGAGACGTCCACGCGGTGGGCGAGCTCCTCGACGGTGTCGCCGAGTTCGGCGCGCTTGACGGCCAGCTCGGCGCGCAGCTCCTCGGGACTCTTCGCCGCGGCGTTCTCCTCGGTCATCGCTTGATCCTCTCGGTCAGGGTGGCGACGTCGCGCTTGACGCTCTCGACGGTGATCTCCGGGACCGGCGGGGTGGCTCGCTGGATCTGGCTCTTGCCCAGCAGACCGAGCACGCCGGCGATGATGAAGATCACGACGGCGACGATCAACGCCGCCGCCCACACCGGCAGGACCAGCGCGAGGGCGGCGATCACGGTGGTGATCAGCGCCCCGACACCGTACAGGGCGAGCACGCCTGCGGTGCCCGCCAGACCCGCTCCGATGCCGGCGCGCTTCCCCTTCTGCGTCAGCTCGGCCTTGGCGAGGGCGATCTCGCCCCGGACGAGCTCGGAGACCTGCGAGGACAGGCGGGTGATCAGCTCGCCGGTGGTCGCGTTCGCCGGGTCCGAGGAGAGCGAGGGCCCCGTCGGGGTCGCCTGCGAGGGGGTGTGCGCCGTCATGGACGGCTCGTACCCTCATCGACCTGCTCGTACACGCCCTGTGGGTGCCGTGACCCGAGTGCGCGATTCCCGCTCTGCGGGGGCGAGGCGGCCAGAACGTCCCGTGGGCACACCAGGCTTGGCAGGATAGCGGGTGTGATCACGCTGCGCTCCGACTCCGAACGCCGTCGCCGCGCAACAGCAGCCCTCCAACGGCTGCGGCCCGTTCTCACCGAGGAGGCCGAGCAGGCGCTGGGCCGGGCGGAGGCCGTCGGTTTCCTGGCTCGCCTCGACCTGTGGTTCCTCGACCTGCACGGCCCGCTCGAGGCGCTCTACGGCGACGACGAGGCGGACGAGCTGGTCGGGCGCCTCGTCCGGCTCGCGCTCCGCGCGGCGACGGAACGGCCGGCGGAGCTGCGGGAGACCGACCGGCGCCGCGAGGTCGAGCCGCGCTGGTACCAGGAGCCGCGCACGATAGGCTACGTCGCCTACACCGACCGCTTCTGCGGCACGCTCGACGCCCTGCCCAAGCGGCTGGACTACCTCTCCGAGCTGGGTGTGAGCTACCTGCACCTGATGCCGCTGCTCAAGCGGCGGCCGGGGGAGAACGACGGCGGCTACGCCGTCATGGACTACCGCGCCGTCGACCCCCGGGTCGGCACCATGGACGATCTGGAGGCCGCCGCCCGCGCGCTGCGCGAGCGCGGGATGAGCCTGTGCGTCGATCTCGTGCTGAACCACACCGCGCGCGAACACCGGTGGGCGAAGGCCTGGCTGGCCGGCGACCCGGCGTACGCGGACTTCTACTTCGCCTTCCACGACCGGACCATGCCCGACGCGTACGAGGCCACGATCAGCGACGTCTTCCCGGACCGCGCGCCCGGCTCGTTCACCTGGGTCGGCACGGCCCGCCGCGGCCGCGGCTCGTGGGTCTGGACGACGTTCTTCGGCTACCAGTGGGACCTCAACTACGCCAACCCGAACGTCTTCGCCGCCGTCCTCGACACGGTGCTGTGGCTGGCCAACCGGGGGATCGAGATCTTCCGGATGGACGCCGTGCCGTTCATGTGGAAGCGGCTGGGCACCTCGTGTATGAACCAGCCCGAGGTGCACGACCTCATGCAGGCCCTGCACGCCCTCGTGAAGGTCGCCGCGCCTGCGACGGTCTTCAAGGCCGAGGCGATCGTCGCGCCCGAGGACCTCGTGCCCTACCTCGGCGGCCACGCCCGCTACCGGCCGGAATGCGAGTTGGCCTACCACAACCAGCTCATGGTGATGCTGTGGTCGAGCCTCGCGACGAGGGACGCCCGGCTGGCCGTGCAGTCGCTGCGCCGGATGGCGACGATCCCGGCCGACACCGCCTGGGCCACCTACGTGCGCTGCCACGACGACATCGGCTGGGCCGTCAGCGACACCGACGCGTGGGCCGTCGGCTGGAGCCCGTCCGCCCACCGGCGGTTCCTCAACGACTTCTACTCCGGCACCTACCCGATGAGCCACGCCCGTGGTGCCCTGTTCCAGGACAATCCCGAGACCGGCGACGCCCGCATCTCCGGGACGTGCGCCGCGCTGTGCGGGATCAGCGAGGCCCGGGAGCGCGGCGACGCGGCCGCGCTGGAGGCGGGCATCCGCCGGCACGTGCTGCTGCACGCCGTGACGTTCGCGTGGGGCGGGGTGCCGCTGCTCTACATGGGCGACGAGCTCGCGCTCGACAACGACGTCAGCCATCTCGCCGACGCGGCCCTCGCGCAGGACAACCGGTGGATGCACCGCCCGTGGTTCGACCCCGAGGCGGCCGACCGCCGCGACGACCCCGGCACCGTCGAGGGCCGCGTGTTCGCCTGGATCCGGCGGCTCGCCCAGGTGCGGCGCGAGCTCCCGGCGCTGCATGCGGCGGGGGAGTCGGAGCTGCTGGCGGTCGACGACCCGCACGTGCTCGCGTGGCGCCGCCGCCACCCGCGGAGCGGCCACTTCGTGAGCCTGGTCAACTTCGCCGAGCACCCGGTGTCGGTGGACGTGCACGCGTTCGAGGGGCTGGGTGAGCTGGAGTCCGTACTGTCGACCGACGGCGACCTGGTGGTCCACGACGGCCGGGCCCTGCTTCCGGGGTTGGCGTTCGTCTGGCTCGCGGAGGCGTGACAGGGTTGGACCAGCGGCGTTGGACCAGCGGCGGGGTGGGCGCGGTGGGTGGCGTTTCCGGTGGAGCAGGCTCGGGGACCCGGACTGACGACGACGCAGCGAGACGTGACGATGAGGCAAAGAGACGACGCAGAGAGAGGACCCCACGTGCCCGAGAACGGCCGAGTGGAGTTCGTGCACCGCAGCTGGCCCGCCGACCCGGAGCAGCTGTCGGTGATCCGTCGCGAGTTGGCGGGCTGGCTCACCCCGCTCGCGCTGACCGACGACGAAACGGCAGGCGTGGTGCTGGCCGTCGACGAGGCGGCGGCGAACGCCGTCCGCCACGCCTACGGGCCGGGACGCTCCGGGGTCGTCGAGCTGACCCTGTGGACCGAACCCGGCACGTTGTGCGTCGAGGTCGTCGACCACGGCAACTGGGTGCCGCCGGTGGAGCCGCCTGCCGTCGACGGTCTGGCCGATCGGGGGCGGGGTATCCCGCTGATGAGCTCCATGGCCGAGGCGGTGCTCATCCACCACGACGCCCGGGGCAGCCGCGTCCTGCTGCGCCACCCGGTGCCGGCGGACCGGGACCCGGCGGAGGCGGCCCGGAACGTGGTCGCCGCCGGCACGCCGGAGGCGTAGGGGAGGGACCCTCAGGTGGCCCGGCTGCAGCCGGTGCCGGTCGCCCCGGGGGTGCCGACGCCCAGCGGGTCACGGTCGCGCGGGTCCGGCGTGGGCGCCCACCTGCCGTCGACCGGGGCGTAGGTCCAGCCCGGCCCCCGGGTGACGAGCGCGTGCAGGGCGGTGACCAGCCGGTCCACGTGCTCGGCCGTGGTGCCCAGGCCGATGCTGGCGCGGACCGCGGTCCCGTCGGTGCCGTCGGGGTCCCCGCACAGCCGGTCCAGCAGCGGGTGGGCGCAGAACCGGCCGTCCCGCACCCCGATGCCGTACTCGGCCGACAGGTACGCGGCGACCCGCCCGGCGGGGTGGCCCGCGACCGTGAAGCTCTGCACCGCCACCCGGTCCGCGCTGTCGGGCCAGATCTCCAGCAGGGTCACGCCCGGCACCGTCGCCAGACCGGCCGCGAGCCGGTCGGACAGGACGCGCTCGTGGACCGGCCCCGGCCCGTCCAGCACCGGTGCGAGCGTCCGGCAGGCCTGGGCCAGCGCGGCGATGCCGAGGACGTTCGGGGTGCCCGCCTCGTGCCGGTGCGGCGCGGGTGCCCAGCTCGCCTCGTCGAGGCCGACCCGGGTCACGGCGCCCCCGCCGGCGAGGTACGGCGTCGCCGCGTCGAGCCAGTCGCGGCGCCCGACCAGCGCCCCCGCGCCGAAGGGTGCGTAGAGCTTGTGCCCGGACAGGACCACGTAGTCCACGCCGGTCGCGGCGAGGTCGACCCGGCGGTGCGGGGCGAGCTGCGCGGCGTCGACGGCCACGCGGGCGCCCGCGCCGTGCGCGATCGCGACGATCCGCTCCACCGGCAGCACCTCACCGGTGACGTTGGACGCCCCGGTGACGGTGAGCAGCGCGGTCGGGTGCGCCCGCAGCGCGGCCTCGAGGTCGGCGAGGGTCTGCGCGACGGTCGCGGCCGCCGGCAGCGTGCGGTGCGTCCGTGAGCGCCAGGGCAGGAGGTTGGCGTGGTGCTCGACGTCCAGGCACAACACCGGCCCGGGGACGGCCGTGGCCAGCAGGTTCAACGCATCCGTGGTGTTGCGGGTGAACACGACGACGTCGCGTTCGGGCCGGAACCCCACGAACTCGCCGACGCACTCGCGGGCCCGCTCCAGCAGCGCGGTGCTGACCTGGGAGAGGTGGCCTGCGCCGCGGTGCACGCTCGACAGCAGCGGCAGGACGTCCGCGACGTGCGCGGCGACCGGCTCGAGGGCGGGCGCGCTGGCGGCGAGGTCGAGGTTGGCGTACTCGGCGGTCCCGCCGGTGACCAGCGGGACCCGGGTCCCCGCGCCCACCGGGCGGGGCAGGGTCGTGGCCGGGCGGTCCAGGGTGAGCGTCATCGTCGGCGGGTCCTTCGCACCAGGGACCCGAGGGCGTCCGACGGGTCCGCGCTTGCCGCCGGGGGTGCCGCGACGGCCGGGTCGTCACCCGGAGCACCCCACCGCGGAGGAGGGTTGCCGGCCAGCGAGCCGGGGCTTGGCGCTGGCGCTCATGACCTGATGCGAGAAGGTAAGTGGAGTTCGCCCCGGCCGTCAACCCGGGGGTGCGGTTGCCCACACGGGCGGCGGCTCCTACCGTGGCGGTCGTGGCCCACGGTGAGTTCATCGCTCAGCGCGACGTTCTCGCCGGTCGGCTCTACGTCGACTTCGGGTATCTCACCAGCGCGGCCTGTCGGGCCTGACCGCTCGTCCCGACCTTCCGGACAGCACCGGCCCCGAGCGACACCGGCCCCGAGTGACGGCTCGCCGCGGCTCGAGTGGGCTGCCCGTCGACCGTCCCCGCGGCTCCGGGCCGCGCCTGGGCCCGACCGCTCGCGAAGGAGCGCCCCGCCATGTCCGCCGCAGCGATCACCCCCGACGACCTGCCCGTCCCCCGGGTCACCGACGCCGACGTGGCGGTCGCCCCGCCGGGCCGCGGCGCCGGTTTCTGGTCGGGTGCCCCCAGCGCGCTGCTCGTCGACGGCGTCTACCACCTCGCCTACCGGGTGCGCGCGCCGCTGGGGCAGGGCCGGGGCATGGCGAACGTCGTGGCCCGCAGCACCGACGGCGTGCGGTTCGAGCCCGTCGCGGAGGTGACCAAGGACCGGTTCGGGGCGGAGTCGCTGGAGCGCCCGGCGCTCGTCCACACGCCCGAGGGCCGGTGGCGGCTCTACGTCAGCTGCGCGACGCCGGGATCCAAGCACTGGTGGGTCGACGTGCTGGAGGCCGACACGCCTGCGGGCCTGGCCGACGCGCCGCGGCGCACCGTGCTGCCCGGCAGCGACCGCCACGCCGTCAAGGACCCGGTGGTGATCCACCGCGCCGGCCTGTGGCACCTCTGGGCCTCGGTGCACCCGCTCGACCTCCCGCAGCACGAGGACCGGATGACGACCGAGTACGCCACCAGCCCGGACGGGCTCGACTGGACGTGGCGGGGCACCGCACTGGCGCCGACGCCCGGAGCGTGGGACGCGCGGGGGGTGCGGGTGAGCGCGGTGTTCGAGGCCCCCGGCGGGCTGGCGGCGACCTACGACGGCCGGGCGAGCGCCGCGGAGAACTGGGAGGAGCGCACCGGGCTCGCGTTGCCGGCCCCCCGTCCCGGCTTCTTCGCCGCTGTCGGCCAGGCACCGGTCGCGGAGTCGCCCGAGGGGCTGCGCGGGCTGCGCTACCTGTCGGTCGTCGCCCTGCCCGACGGCGGCTACCGGCTCTACTACGAGGCGACCCGCGCCGACGGGGCGCACGACCTGCGCACGGAGCTGGTCGCCG
>JAEUJO010000167.1 GCA_016794615.1 Pseudonocardia sp.
AAAGAAACCGGCGATGTGAGCTGCGTTGCATTCTGCAGGTCAGCGGGTCATCACCGTTGCATGGGCTGTCTTGAGTGATGTGAGACGGCGGTAGTCCATTGCCATCGTCAGTGCCATTTTGTCCATGGTGGACATACGGGATGGACGAGCACTCTCGTCGGGAAGTGATCAGCCATCGGTGGGACCGCCTCTTCAGAGGCGTTCGACGCGGTCGGCCTGCGGGCCCCGGTCGCTCTGACGCACCGCGTACCGGACCCGGTCACCCTTCTGCAGCGGCTCCGACCCCATGACCACGGACACGTGGGCGAAGAGATCGGCGCCGCCTGCGTCCGGGGTGATGAAGCCGAAGCCGCGGTCACCGTCGTAGCGCGCGACGACGCCCTCGCCGCCTCGCACGGGCACGCCCCGCGCCGACGGCCTTGCGGCCGCAGCAGGTGCCGACCGCTGCGGCGCCGGCTGGGGCTCGGCGCTCCGGACCAGGTGCACGTCGCGGGCCTGCGGGCCCTTGTCTCCGCTAGCCACCTCGTAGGCGACTCGGTCGCCCTCCGCGAGCCACGTCAGCCCCTCGGCCAGGGCCCGGGCGTGAACGAAGACGTCCCCGGCGCCGGAGTCGGGGTTGATGAAGCCGAAGCCCTTGTCCTCGTCGTACCAGGCCACCGTGCCGTCGGCACCGTCCGCGATGTCAGCCGCAGCGGGTGGACCGGCCCCCGCTCCCAGCGGGATCACGTGCCCGGCCTGCGGGCCGCGCTCGCCTTCGACGATCAGGAAGGCCACCCGCTGCCCCTCGGTGACCACACCGCCGGTCACGATGGCGGAGCTGTGCACGAAGATGTCGGCACCGCCGCCGTCCGGCGACGCGAAGCCGTACCCCTTGCTCGGCTCGTACCAGTTGACGGTGCCGAGCAGGCCCACGGCGCTGCCGGTGGCCGCATCGGCGGTGACACGAACGCGCAGCGCCTGGGGCCCGCGGTCGTTCTCGCCGACCTCGAACACGACGGCCTGACCCTCGCGGAGCACTTTCGCGCCGCCGTCCCCGACGATCTCGGAGGCGTGCACGAACACGTCCGGCGAGCCGTCCTCGGGCGCGAGGAAGCCGAAACCCCGTTCGGTGTCGAACCAACGGACGGTCCCCTGCGGCATCAAAGGCTCCAGGTCGAGAGGGCGGGCACTGGCCCCCAGTCTCTCTGACAGACCTCGCGGTCCGTCAGGCCGGGCCCACAGGCGGGCGGCGCGGAGCCAGGGGCGGGCCGTTGGCCCACCTAGTGCGCTGGCCAGTGCCACGGACAGTGCCATGCGGCGGGGAGAGATCGTTTCCGATCAGCGTTTCCGCTGGTCAGATGTTGGTGGAGACGAGGGGAATCGAACCCCTAACCCCCGCCTTGCAAAGGCGGTGCTCTGCCAATTGAGCTACGTCCCCGGGGGCCCCCGAGGACGGTACCCGCTCGACGGGGGCGGTGAGACCTCGGGTCAGCTGGTCGTGGCCTCGTGCCACAGGTCGGCGTCCTGGCGCGAGCTCCGCACCTTGGCGAAGACGAACGCCCCTGCAGCGAGGGCGACGACGACAGCGAGGAGCTTCTTCATTGGTTCCATCCTGTCGGGATGTCTGATGGGAGTGGGCCCAGCTGGATTTGAACCAGCGACCTCGTCGTTATCAGCGACGCGCTCTAACCAACTGAGCTATGGGCCCCTGCGTCGCGGTCGAGGTTACCCGAGTCCGCGCGCAGCCCGTGCGGGGGGTCAGTCCCGCTCGGACAAGGTCAGCTCGATGCCACCGACCAGGTCCGCCGACACGTTGTAGACGAACGCCCCGACCGTCACGGCCACGGCGAACAGCAGGCTGTTGATCGCCCCGATGACGGCGGCCAGGCCGAACACCCGACCAGCACTGATCAGCGTGCTGCCCGTCTGGGCCTCGCCGGAGACCAGGTCCGCGTACGTGCCGTTGAGCCGATCCCAGACGCCCATGCCGTCGAGTACCCCGTACAGCACCCCGACCGCCACCAGCCAGATGAAGAACAGCACCACTGCCAGCACGAGGGCGAGCTTGAGCACCGACCACGGGTCGAGCCGACGCAGCTGCAGCGACGCCTGACGCGGAGGCCGCGACCGGGTGGCACGGGCCCAGCTGCCCGGCTCGCCGGCAGCCGTATCACCGTCCTTGGTCGGGGACGGCGCCGTGAAGCGGGGCGCCTCGAGGAAGACCGTGGGGCCGTCGCCGAGCAGGGCGTCCGCGTCCGAAGCGGGCGGTGCCTCCCGGATCTCGTGACCCGGCATGCGGCGCCACGGTGGGGGCTGGGCGGCTGCCGGGCCCGGCGCGGGCACGGCCGGTGCCGGGTCCAGCGTCGGAGCCGGCGGCTTGGACGCGACCTGCGGTTCCGTGCCGTTCCCGTCACCAGACGGCTCGGGCGGGATGCGGACCGTGGCGGTCGCATCGGGAGTGCGGGGTTCGTCGCCGCCCGAGGCGGGCGCCTCGGAGGCGACGGGGTCCGCGCCCGTGGTCGCCGCCCCCTCGACTTGCGCCGTGTCCGCACCCTCCGTGGCCGGCCCCACAGCGGCATCGACAGCCCGGCCGTTGCCCGAATCGCCGTCGCCGTTGCGCTGGGGCGTCTGCTCTCCGGTCGCGACAGAGCCGCGTTCCGGCCCGGTCGGGGTCCTGTTCGTCTGGCTCACGGGGTGGAGCTCTCCTGGTCACTCGCGGGATGTGCGGCTCTGGTCAGCTTTCCGGGCCTGCGGCAGGTGTCTCCGCATCGTCCTCGGCGTTGCGCGCAACGGCCAGCAGCGTGGACGTCTCGCCCAGGTTCATCAGGCGGACCCCCTTCGTCTGCCGCCCGGCCTTCCGGACCTCACGGGCCGAGGTCCGGATCACACCTCCGGTGGAGGTGATCGCGTACAGCTCGTCGTCCAGTCCGACGATGAGCGCGCCCACCAGGGTGCCACGCCTGCGGTCGTACTGGAGCGTCAGCACGCCCTTGCCGCCCCGACCCTGCACCGGGTAGTCCTCGATCGGCGTGCGCTTGGCGTATCCACCCGCGGTGGCGACCAACACGAAGGTTCCCGGACTCACGACGGCGAGCGCCAGCAGCCGGTCACCGGCGTTGAACCGCATCCCCAGCACGCCCGAGGTCGCCCGCCCCATCGGCCGCAGCGCCTCGTCACTGGCGTTGAACCGGATCGACTGCCCCTCGGCCGAGACCAGCAGCAGGTCGTCACTCGCCGCACACAGCACGGCGCCGACCAGCTCGTCGTCGTCGCGCAGGTTGATGCCGATCAGGCCGCCGGTGCGGTTCGAGTCGAAGTCCGTCAGACGCGACTTCTTCACCAGCCCCGTGCGCGTGGCGAGCACCAGGTACGGCGCCGCCTGGTAGTCCTTGATCTGCATCACCTGGGCGATGTGCTCGTCCGGCTGCAGGGCGAGCAGGTTCGCCACGTGCTGGCCGCGGGCGCTACGGTTCGCCTCCGGCAGCTCGTAGGCCTTCAGCCGGTACACGCGGCCCTTGTTCGTGAAGAACAGGATCCAGTCGTGCGTCGAGCAGACGAAGAAGTGCGCGACGATGTCGTCCTGCCGCAGCTGCGCCCCCTGGACGCCCTTCCCGCCACGCTTCTGCGCGCGGTACAGGTCGGTCTTCGTCCGCTTGGCGTAGCCGGTCTGGGTTATCGTCACGACGACATCTTCGACGGCGATGAGGTCTTCGTTCGTGACGTCCCCGTCGTCGGCCACGATCTGCGTGCGCCGGTCGTCGCCGTGCTTCTCGACGATCTCGCTCAGCTCGTCGCGGACGATCTGCCGCTGCCGCTCGGGCCGGGCGAGGATGTCGTTCAGGTCCGCGATCTCGCGCTCGATCTCGGCCAGCTCATCGATGATCTTCTGGCGCTCCAGGGCGGCGAGGCGCCGCAGCTGCATGTCCAGGATCGCCTGGGCCTGGATCTCGTCGACGTCGAGCAGCTGGATCAGACCCGTGCGGGCGACGTCCACCGTCGCCGACCCGCGGATCAGGGCGATGACCTCGTCCAACCGGTCCAGCGCCTTCACGTAGCCGCGCAGGATGTGGGCGCGCTCCTCGGCCTTGCGCAGCCGGTAGCGCGTCCGCCGGACGATGACCTCGATCTGGTGGCGGATGTAGTTGCGCACCACCTGGTCCAGCCGCAGGGTGCGCGGCACTCCGTCGACGATGGCCAGCATGTTCACGCCGAAGCCGTACTGCAGCTGGGTGTGCTTGTAGAGGTTGTTCAGCACCACCTTGGCCACCGCGTCCCGCTTGAGCGTGACCACGATGCGCATGCCGATACGGTCGCTGGACTCGTCGTTGATCTCGGCGATGCCCGCGAGCTTGCCGTCGCGGACCAGGCCGGCGATCGACTCGATGAGGTTGTCCGGGTTGACCTGGTAGGGCAACTCGGTGACCACGAGGATCGTGCGGCCCTTGGCATCGTCCTCGACCTCGACGACGGCGCGCATCCGCACCGACCCGCGGCCCGTGCGGTAGGCCTGCTCGATCCCGTCCCGGCCCACGATCAGGCCGGCGGTCGGGAAGTCCGGGCCCTTGATGCGCGCCATCAGCGCGGCGAGCAGCTCCTCCTCGGTGGCCTCGGGGTTCTCCAACGCCCAGACGACGCCGGCGCCGACCTCCCGCAGGTTGTGCGGCGGGATGTTCGTCGCCATGCCGACGGCGATACCGGCGCTGCCGTTGATCAGCAGGTTCGGCACCCGCGACGGCAGGACGTCCGGCTCCTGCGTCTTGCCGTCGTAGTTCGGCGTGAAGTCGACGGTGTCCTCGTCGATGTCCTGCAGCATCGCCATCGCCAGCGGCGACAGGCGGCACTCGGTGTAGCGCATGGCGGCGGGCGGGTCGTTGCCCCGCGAGCCGAAGTTACCCTGCCCGTCGATCAACGGGTAGCGCAGCGACCAGGGCTGGGCCAGCCGGACCAGCGCGTCGTAGATCGAGCTGTCGCCGTGCGGGTGGTAGTTGCCCATCACCTCGCCGACGACGCGGGCGCACTTGACGTAGCTGCGGTCCGGCCGGAAGCCGTTCTCGCCCATCGAGTACAGGACACGCCGGTGCACCGGTTTGAGCCCGTCCTCGACCAGCGGCAGCGCCCGACCGACGATCACGCTCATCGCGTAGTCGATGTAGGAGCGCTGCATCTCCTGCTGGATGTCGACCGGCTCGACCCGATCGCCGCCACCG
>JAEUJO010000178.1 GCA_016794615.1 Pseudonocardia sp.
CGGCCGGTGACCTCCAACACGTCCGGCACGGTGTCGGGGCGGATCGACAGCGAGTGGTAGCGGGTGGCCACGAACGGGTCGGGCAGGCCGGCGAGCACCCCGGCTCCGTGGTGGTGCACCAGCGAGGTCTTGCCGTGCAACAGCTCCGGCGCCCGCGCGACGACGCCGCCCCAGGCCACTCCGATCGCCTGGTGACCCAGGCACACCCCCAGCAGCGGCAGCGTCCGCCGCGCGGCGGCACGGATCACATCGATGCTCGAGCCCGCCCGCTCCGGGGTTCCCGGCCCGGGGCTGACCAGCACGGCGTCGACGTCGTCGAGCTCATCGAGGTCGACCTCGTCGTTGCGCCGGACCGTGGTGTCCGCACCGAGCTGGGCGAGGTACTGGACGAGGTTGTAGACGAAGCTGTCGTAGTTGTCGACGACGAGGACGCGCACCCGGTCCACCCTATCTTCGGGGCGGCCCGCGCGGCGCGTCAGTTCCCGCTGCTGCTCTCCGACGGGGTGGAGCTGCTGCCGCCGCTCGCGAACTGCCCGACGACGAGCGTGACCTGAGTGTCCGTCGACGTGCTCTTGCCCGCCGACGGCGACTGGTCGAGCACCCGGCCGTTCTCGCTCGCGCGATCCGTGCTCTCGAGCTGCACCTGGATGTTGGAGAAGCCCTGCCCGGCCAGAGTCGCCTGCGCCTGGTCGATCCGGCGACCCCGGACGTCCGGCATGTCGGTCTTGCTGGCGTCGCCGTTGAACACCCGCAGGGTGACCGTGCTCCGCTGCGTTGCCTGGGTGCCCGCAGCCGGGTCCGTGCTCGCGACCTCACCGTCGTTGCCCCCGTCGACGGTTGTGCTCTTCACCGTGAAGCCGGCATCTTCGAGCTCCTTGCGCGCGTCGTCGGCGTCCTGCCCGACGACGTTCGGCACTGCGACCGTGGTCTGCTGCTTGCCGATGACGACGGCGACGGGGGTCCCCGCGGCAACGTTCTCCCCGGCGGCGGGCGTCGAGGAGAGGATCTTGCCGACCTGGGTCGCGTCGGATGTGGTCTGCGCGGTCTGCGCACCGAGGAGGAGGCCGCGCTCGGTGAGCAGCGGGCCGGCCTCCGCGACCGTCTTGCCGTTCAGCGGCGGGACGGCGGCCTGATCCGGACCGTTGCCGACCTGCAGCGTCACGGTGGTGCGTTCGGCGACCTCCGTGTTCGCCGCGGGGTCCGTGCCGACGACCCGGCCCTTGTCGTCCACGTTCGAGGACACCGGCTGGATGGTGGCCAGCAGGTTCGCTGCCTGCAGGGCGGCGCGGGCGGCCTCCGGCTGCTGGCCGGAGACGTCGGGCACCTGGACCCGCTTCACCGTCGGCGATCCGCCGAAGATCAGGTAACCGGTCAGCGCGAGCAGCCCCACCACGACGGCGGCGGCGATGCCGATGGCGATCCGGCGCCCCCGACGGCGGTCCGGCTCGTCGTCGTAGTCGCCGCCGTACGCAGCGGGTGGGGGCGGGGGCGCAGGTGCGTAGCGGGTGGCGCCTGCACCGTTGATCCGCCGGGTCTGCCCCGTCGCGCGAGGGTTGTTCAGCAGCGCGGTGCGCTCGTCCTCGCTCATCACGATCGGCGCGAGCGGCTGCTGCCCGGAACGTACCCGCACCAGGTCCGCCCGCATCTCGGCGGCGGACTGGTAGCGGTTGGCCGGGTTCTTGCTCAGCGCCTTGAGCACGATCGCGTCCAGCGCGGGTGTGACCTGCGGGTTGACCTCCGAGGGAGACCGCGGGTCCTCCCTCACGTGCTGGTAGGCCACCGCGACCGGGGTGTCGCCGGTGAACGGCGGATCGCCGGTGAGCAGCTCGAACAGCACGCAACCCGCGGCGTAGACGTCACTGCGCGCGTCCACCGCCTCGCCGCGCGCCTGCTCGGGCGACAGGTACTGCGCCGTACCGATCACCGCGGCGGTCTGGGTGACGTTCTGCCCCTCGCCGAGCGCGCGGGCGATGCCGAAGTCCATCACCTTCACCGCACCGGCGCGGTTGATCATGATGTTCGCCGGCTTGACGTCGCGATGGATGATGTTGTGCTTGTGGCTGAAGTCCAACGCTGCGCAGACGTCGGCCATCACCTCGATGACCCGCTGCTGGCTCATCGGCCCCTGCGTCTTGACGATCTCGCGCAGCGTGTGGCCGTCGACGTACTCCATCACGATGTAGGGCAGCGGCCCGAATTCGCTCTGGACCTCGCCGGTGTCGTAGACCGCGACGATCGCGGGGTGGTTGAGCGCGGCGGCGTTCTGGGCCTCCCGGCGGAACCGCAGCTGGAACTGCGGGTCCCGGGCGAGGTCCGCGCGCAGCACCTTCACGGCGACGTCCCGGCCGAGGCGCTTGTCCAACCCGCGGTGCACCTCGGACATGCCGCCGTAGCCGAGCGTGTCGCCCAGCTCGTAGCGGTCGGAGAGCAGACGGGGGGTGGTCATCGGTGCCGATTCCTGACGGTGTCGGGGGTTGCCGACGCCAAACTACCGGCGAACCGGACGACCGCTACCGTCGACGCCGCCGCCGCGCCGGTGAGCTCGCTCAGACCACCCCGCAGCAGGAACACCCCGAGCGCCACCGCGGCCAGCGTGAGCAGCACGAACAGCACCAGGAGCAGCCCACGTCCCGGCCCGCGGGCCGGCGGGATGCGCAGGGACTCGGTGGGCGCGTGGTGGGCCGCGACCGGTCGAGGGGTCGACGAGTCCGAGCGGTGCGAGCCCGAGCGGCGGGAGCGGCGTGACGTCGGTGCCACAGCGAGGGACCCGGACGAGACCTGCTCGGCCGCGCCCGACTCCTCGTCCGCCGGGGGCTCGTCGGGGCGAACCCCCGGCGGCTCGTCGGGGCGGGCCGGGGTCATCCCCGGCGAGGAGATCGGCGACATGCTCGGGGCCGGCACCGGCACCGACCCGGACGGGCTCTCGGGCGCGGGGCGGGGCGGGTACACCGTCTCACCGGTCTCGTCGATCGCCATGGGCCGCGAGCCCCCCTGCACGGGGATGCCCGGGATCGGCATCGGGTCGCCGCGCCGGACGGCCGCGACGGCGACCGCGAGCTCGCCGCCCGTACCGTAGCGGTGGGCCGGGTCCTTCACGAGGATCGCGTCGATGAGCGCGCGCACGTGCTCGGGCACGACGTCGGGAAGGGGCGGAGGCGGCTCGCGGACCTGCATCATCGCGACGGCCACCGCACTCTCCGCGCGGAACGGCCGGTGGCCCGCCAGGCACTCGTAGCCGACGATGCCGAGCGAGTAGACGTCGCCGGACGGACCCGCCTCCGCGCCGCTGGCCTGCTCGGGGGCGATGTAGTGGGCGGTGCCCATCACCATCCCGGAGCGGGTGACCGGCACGGCGTCCGCGGCTTTCGCGATGCCGAAGTCGGTGAGCTTCACCTTGCCGTCGACCCGGATGAGGATGTTGCCGGGCTTGACGTCGCGGTGCACGAAGCCGCGCTCGTGCGCGGCCTGCAGCGCCCGCGCGGCCTGCTCCATGATCCGCAGCGTCTGCTCGGGCTCCAGCGGGCCGCGGGCGATCAGCGACGACAGCGGCTCGCCGCGCACCAGTTCCATCACCAGGTAGGCGGTGTGCCCACCACCGAGCGGCCCGTCGTCCTCGCCGTAGTCGTGCACCGCGGCGATGCCGGAGTGGTCCAGTGAGGCGACGGTGCGGGCCTCGACCCGGAACCGGTGCAGGAACTCCGGGTCGCCCGACAGCTCGGGGCGCAGGACTTTCACGGCGACGCTGCGGCCCAGCCGGATGTCCTCGGCCTCCCACACCTCGCCCATCCCGCCGACGGCGATGCGCCGGTCGAGCTGGTAGCGGTCGCCGATGCGGTGGCCGGACGTGAGCACGCTCATCGGCCGCTCCGCAGCCCCGCGGCGATGACCGCGCGCCCGATCGGGGCGGCCCGGGACCCTCCGGTGGCTTCCAGCGAGCGGTCGCCGCCGTTCTCCACCAGCACCGCGACGGCGATCTGCGGGTCGTTCGCGGGTGCGAAGGCGACGTACCAGTTGTGCGGCGGCGTTGCCTTCGGATCCGTGCCGTGCTCGGCGGTTCCGGTCTTCGCCGCGATCTGCACACCGGTGATCTTCCCGCCACCCTGGGTGCGGTTCTCCGCGCCGATCATGAGGTCGGTCAGCGTCTTCGCGACGCCCGCGGGCATCGCCCGGCCGAGCCGGTCCGGCTGGGTCTCGTCGAGCACGTCCAGCGTCGGGCTGAGCACCTGCTGGACGAGGTAGGGCGCCATGACCTGGCCCCCGTTCGCGATCGCCGCGACGATCATCGCGTTCTGCAGCGGCGTGAACCGCACGTCGCGCTGCCCGATCGCGGACTGCTGCAGCGAGGCGGTGTCCGGGATGTCGCCGAGTGTGGAGGGCGCGACCGTCATCGGGATCGCGGGCGGCTCCGTACCGACGCCGAACGCCTCGGCCTGCGCGCGGATCTTGTCTTCGCCGAGCTGGGCGCCCAGCTCGGCGAAGGCGGTGTTGCACGAGCGGGCCAGCGCGTCGCGCAGCGAGGCCGTCGCCCCCGTGCCGCACGCGGTGCCTGCGAAGTTCTCCAGTCGCGTCGCGGTGCCCTGCAGCGTGATCTCCGACGCGGCCGTGAGCTGGCTGTCCGGGGTGAAGCCGTTCTGCAGCGCCGCCGCGGTGTCGATCAGCTTGAACGTCGAGCCGGGCGGGTAGGTCTCGGAGATCGCGCGGTTCGGCAGCACCGGCGGGTCCGCGGCGTTCAACTTCGTCCACGCCGCGGTCTGGTCTTCCGAGTTGTGGCTGGCCAGCTTGTTCGGGTCGTAGGTGGGCGTGGAGACCATCGCCAGGATCTGCCCGGTCTGCGGGCGCAGCGCGACCACGGCACCTGCATAGTCGCGCGAGGTCAGCGCCTCGTAGGCGGCCTGCTGCACGGCCGGGTCGATGGTCAGGACGACGTTGCCGCCGCTGGGGTCACGGCCGGTGATGAGGTCCGAGAGACGGCGCGCGAAGAGCCGGTCGTCATTGCCGTTGAGCACCTCGTTCATCGACCGCTCGATGCCGCTTCCGCTGTAGAGCACCGAGTAGAAGCCCGTGACGGTCGAGTACACCGGGCCGTTGGGGTACTCGCGCTGGAAGCGCAGCCGGTCGTCGGTCTCGACGCTCTGTGCGAGCACCTGGCCCGCCGCGCTGATCTGGCCGCGCTGGCGGCTGTACTCGGCGAGCAGGACGCGCTGGTTGCGGGTGTCGTCGCGGTAGTCACCGGCCTTGACGACCTGCACGTACGTGAGGTTCGCCATCAGCAGGACGATCATGCCCATCACGGCCAGGGCGACGCGCCGGACAGGGGTGTTCACGAAGGCCGCTCCACCAGCTCGGTGCCGGCCTCGGCGATCGGCACCTGCGGTGCGGCCGGCCGGTGGGGCAGTGGCGCGCGGGCGGCGTTGCTCACCCGCAGCAGCAGCGCGACCAGCGCGTAGTTCGCCACCAGCGACGACCCGCCGTACGACAGGAACGGCAGCGTCAGGCCGGTCAGCGGGATGAGCCTCGTGACTCCGCCGATCACGACGAACATCTGCAGGGCCAGTGTGAAGGCCAGGCCGGTGGCGAGGAGCTTGCCGAAGCTGTCGCGCACCGCGAGCGCGGTGCGCAGCCCGCGGGTGATCAGCACGAGGTAGACGACGAGGATCGCGGCCAGCCCGACCAGGCCCAGCTCCTCGCCGAGCGAGGAGAACATGAAGTCGCTCTCGGCGTAGGGCACGAGGTCCGGGCGGCCCGCACCCAGCCCGGTGCCGCCGACCCCGCCGGTGCCCAGACCGAACAGCGCCTGTCCGAGCTGGTAGCCCGCTCCGTTGAAGTCGGCGAACGGGTCCAACCAGATCTCGACCCGGGTGCGCACGTGGCCGAAGAGTTGGTAGGCCACGAAGCCGCCTGCCAGGAAGATCGACAGCCCGATGACCATCCACGAGACCTTGTTCGTGGCGGTGTAGAGCAGCACGAGCACGATGCCGAAGAACAGCAGGGACGTGCCGAGGTCGCGCTCGAGCACCAGGACGCCGACCGAGAGCCCCCAGGCGATGAGCAGCGGCGCGAGGTCCCGCGCGCGGGGGAACTCCATACGGAGGAACGTGCGGCCGGCCTCGCTGAACAGCTCGCGCTTCTGCATGAGGAACACGGAGAAGAACACGATCAGGAGGATCTTCGCGAACTCGCCGGGCTGGATCGAGAAGATGCCGAGCCGCAGCCAGATCCGTGCGCCGTTGACCTCGGAGATCGACGACGGCAGCAGGCCGGGCAGGGCGAGGAGGACGAGCCCGGCGAAGCCTGCGGTGTAGCCGTAGCGAGCGAGCGTGCGGTGGTTGCGCACGAGGTAGAGCACGCCGACGAACAGCACGAGGCCGATCGCCGTCCACGCCACCTGCCGCTGGATCAGTACCGTCGGCGCCGCCCGGCCCAGGGCCACGGCGCGGTCCGCGGCCGCGAGGTCGAGGCGGTGGATCATCACCAGGCCCAGGCCGTTGAGCAGCGCCACGCACGGCAACATCACCGGATCCGCGTACGGCGCGAGCTTGCGCACCGCGAAGTGCGCCACGGTGAACAGGCCCAGATAGGCTGCACCGACGTAGAGCAGCGCGCGGGTGAGCTCGTTCTCCTGGTTCGCCTCGACCAGCACCAGCGCGGCGGTCACGATCGCCGCGGCGAACGCGAGCAGGACCAGCTCGATGTTGCGGCCGGTGGGCAGCGCGGGCGCCCTCTCGGGCGCGGGGTCAGCCGCCCGACCCCCGGATCCCACCACGTCCGGAGAGATCATCTCAGCTCACCGGCCGACAGTTGAGACCTGGTTGCGGGGCCACTGTCGGGAGCGGCGTGGTGTCGACCGTCGGGGTGGGGGCCAGGTTCGGGTCGGTGGGAACGGCCTGGGCCGGATCGTCGGGGACCGCCGCCGGGTCCGACGGGACGAGCTGCGGCTCCGGCGTCGGCGGGATCAGCGCCGCGGACGGCGCCACCACCCCCGGTACGGGACACGGGGCGAGCATGCCGCCGCGCAGCAGCGCCACCTTGCCCTGCGCGCCGGCCAGGCCACCCTCGGTGACGAGGACGCCGTCCTTCACCGTGTTGCGCGTGGACTCCGGCAGGTCCGTCAGCGCGATGTCGGTCTGCTCCACCACGTGTTGCAGCGGCAGCCCGACCACGCTGCCGCGGACCCCCTGGAAGATCGCGACGTGGTCGTCGTTCGCGCCGACGTAGAACTGCTGCAGCACCCACATGCGGGCGAGCACCCCGCCGCCGGCGAGCACCGCGAACACGGCGATGACGCCGAGCGTCAGCCGCAGGCCGCGGAGGCGGGCGACCGGTGCGGGGGTGACCGGCTGCACGCGCATCGGCGCCGTCCGGGTCAAGGTGGTGGCCGACGCGCGGGCGGCCGCGGAGTCGGGCGGCGGGGCGACGTCCCGTCCGTCGCCCGCTGCTCCACCGACGATCGGCGCGTCGTCGCCGAAGTCGACGTCCACGACGTCCGCGACGATGCAGGTGATGTTGTCCGGGCCGCCGCCGCGCAGCGCGAGGTCGATCAGGCGGTCCGCGCACTCCCGCGGGTCCTCGTACGTGCTCAGGGTGTTCGCCAGCGTCTCGTCGCTGACGACTCCGGACAGGCCGTCGCTGCACAGCAGGTAGCGGTCGCCCGGACGGGCCTCGCGGACGGTCAGCGACGGATCGACGTCCTGGCCGGTGATGGCGCGCAACAGCAGCGACCGCTGAGGATGGGTGTGCGCCTCCTCCTCGGTGATCCGACCCTCGTCGATCAGCGACTGGACGAACGTGTCGTCCTTCGTGATCTGGGTCAGCATCCCGTCGCGCAGCTGGTAGGCCCGCGAGTCGCCGACATGCACCAGCCCGAGCCGCGTGCCCTTGAACAGGATCGCGGTGAGCGTGGTGCCCATGCCCTCGAGGTCCGGGGCGTCCAGCACGTGCCGGTGGATCGCCGCGTTGCCCTCGACGGTGGCCGTGCGCAGCTCGCGCAGCAGGTCGTCGCCGGGGTCGTCGTCGTCGAGCGGAGCCAGCGCCGAGATCACCAGCGACGACGCGACCTCACCGGCCGCGTGCCCGCCCATCCCGTCCGCCAACGCCAGCAGCCGCGGACCGGCGTACACCGCGTCCTGGTTGTTCTGCCGGACGAGGCCGCGGTCGCTTCGCGCGGAGTACCGAAGGACGAGGGTCATGAGCGCAGCTCGATCACCGTCTTGCCGATGCGGACCGGGACACCCAGGGGAACGCGCGTGGGCGCGGTGACCTTAGCCCTGTCGAGGTACGTGCCGTTCGTGGACCCGAGGTCTTCGACATACCAGTCGTCACCCTGCTGTGCGATCCGCGCGTGCCGCGTCGACGCGTAGTCGTCGTCGAGCACCAATGTGGAGTCGTCCGCCCGCCCGATGAGTATCGGCCGGGAGTCCAACGAGATCCGTGTGCCGGTCAGCGGGCCCTGGGTGACCAGCAGCTGGCGTGCCGCGCGGACGCGACTGCGCCCGCGGGTCCGGCCGCCACCCGAGACGAGGGCACGCAGGCCCGCCGCGCCGTAGAGGTCCGAACGGACCACCCGGAGCGAGAACAGCACGAAGATCCAGAGGAGGGCCAGGAAGCCCGCTCTGGTCAGCTGCAGCACCAGCTCCGGCACGTCGCGGCGAACTCCTCCCTCGGTCGGTCGAGCTTACCGGGCCCGACTTTATTGGGTTCTGTACACCAGGCTGGAGTGCCCGACCCGGATCACGTCGCCGTCGTTGAGCTGCCAGGTCTGCTGGATCTGGTTGCCGTTCACGGTGGTCCCGTTGGTCGACCCGAGGTCCGTCAGCACGGCCTGGTGGCCATCCCAGTTGATCTCCAGGTGGCGGCGCGACACACCGGTGTCGGGCAGGCGGAAGGCGGAGTCCTGCCCGCGGCCGATGACGTGGGTGCCCTCGGTCAGCTGGTAGCTGCGGCCGGAGCCGTCGTCCAGGCTGATGGTGGCCGTCGTCTGCTGCGGGTAGCCGCCCCAGCCGCCCTGCTGCTGCCCGTAGCCGGGCTGCTGGCCGTAGCCCTGCTGGTGCTGGTCGTAGCCGCCGTCGTAGCCCTGGTCGTAGGGCTGCTGGTAACCGCCCTGCGGCTGGGCGTAGCCCTGGTCGTAGCCGGGCTGGCCGTAGCCGGGCTGGGCGTAGGCCTGCTGGCCGCCGGGGCCGGGCTGGGCGTAGCCCTGGTCGTAGCCGGGCTGGCCGTAGCCGGGTTGACCGGCGTAGCCGCCTGCAGGCTGCTGGCCGTAGCCCTGCTGGGGGTAGCCCTGGTCGTAACCCTGCTGCGGGGCGCCGTGGCCGCCCGGCTGCTGGCCGTAGCCCTGCTGGTGGGGGTAACCCGGCTGCTGGCCGTAGCCCTCGGGCTCGCCCTGGTCGTAACCACCGCGGCGCTGGTCGTAGCCCTGGGGGGCGTACGTCTGCTGTCCGTAGCCGGGGTTGCCACGGTCGTAGCCGTAGTGGCCGTTCTCCTCCGGGTGGCCCGGTTGCTGGCTCATGGGTGCTTCTCCTGCGTTGCGTGTTCGGACGGCGTCCCGGCGGGAAGCATCGGGGTCGACGGCCGAGCGGGTGCGGAACTGTCCCGTGTGCAGCGCCTCGGAGCGCTCCAGGAAGACTACGACCTCACCGAAGGTGTCCAACCCCTGGTCGGTGAGATGCCGGGCGACGTCGTTCGACAGGTCGTTCACGACCCGGGCCACGTCGTCGCCCGCGATGCGATCGAGATCGTGTGGGCTGAGCATCACGATGAACCGGTTCGGCGCCAGTTGGCGCCCTCCCGCGAGCCCCTGGACCTGGTCTTCGGCTTCCCGTTTCAGCGCGCCCTTGATCTCTTGGGGAACGACGCCACCTCCGAAGACCCGCGCGGAAGCGTCGCCCACCATCCCTTGGAGACGGCGCTCGAACCTCCCGACGCGGCCCACCGATCTTCCTCCGATCGCATCGGCGTGTTGTTGACGCCTCCGATCGTATCCGTGCTACCGACTGAGGTGGGCCCCGACCGGTACCCCGGTGCGTCAGCGGCGATGCGGACCGTGCTAGCTTTTCGATCGCCAGGGCGAGTGGCGGAATGGCAGACGCGCACGGTTCAGGTCCGTGTGTCCGTAAGGACGTGAGGGTTCAACTCCCTCCTCGCCCACACTGTCATTTCCGTATCGCCGGGCGGTCGGGGTGGTCGGCCAGCACCACCAGGTTCGCATCCTTCTCGGGCGTGTTCTCCGCCGTGTAGCGCGTGTACGCCGGGAGCGTCCATCGCTGCTCGTCCGGCAGCCGGCGGGCCAACGCCTTCTCGGCCATCCGCAGGTGCACCGCCACGTCCAGGGGCAACCCCCGGCCCAGCAGCAGCGCGCCGGCGAGCACGACCACCCCGTCCGCGGGCAGCGCGACGTAGGTGTCGCGGTGGGCGCGGTCCGCGGCGGCGTCCCACAGCCGGGGCAGCACCCGACCCGACCCGCCCGGTCCCGCGGGATCGAGCACCTCGCGGCGCAGGCCGCCGACGTCGAGCCAGCCGTCGAGGAACATGTCCGGGTCCGTGCGCCCGAGCTCCAGCCGCAGCGACGCCGGACGCAGGTAGTCCGCCGCATCGACCACGATCGTCGCCCGGCCGCGGGCCCGGAGCTCCACGGCGACGGCGTCGGCGAGCGCCCGCGGGTTCGTCGGCGGCGGGCCGTCGACGGCCAGCCGTACCCGTCCGGACCGGGCCGCGACCAGCTCCGTGATCTCGGCGACGAGCAGCTCCGGGGTGACGGGGGTGACCTGCATACGTCTACTGCTGGTACCCCTCGACGACCGACCTCGGCCGCTCCTGCTCCGCGTCGGGGTCCTGCCCGGCCCGGCGCCGGGCCTCGCGGCGGCGCAGGAGGTCCCACGTCCGGTCGAGCTCGATGCCCAGCGCGTCGAGGCGGGCGCGCTCGTCGGCGGTGAGTTCGCGTCCGCTGTGGCCACGGTCCAGGCGGTGCTCCTCGTCGACCAGTTCGGTGATCCGGTGGTGCAGGTCGTCGTCCATGGCGTCCAGCCTGCACCAGTGCCCGCCCCGGCCACCATCGGACTGTCATCCACCTGCTTCGCTGCGGTGTTGATCAACAGGGCACGTGTGGGATCCCGGCGGGTTAACCTGCCGGCATGACATCCCGCACCGAACCGCCGTTCCGTGCCGACCACGTCGGGAGCCTGCTCCGGCCCCCCGCACTGCTCGCCGCGCGCGCCGCGCACCAGGCCGGTGAGATCGACATCACCGCGCTGCGGGCCGCCGAGGACGAGGCGATCCGGGACGTCGTCGCCATGCAGGAGCACGTGGGGTTGCAGGCGGCGACGGACGGCGAGTTCCGGCGCACGTCGTGGCACATGGACTTCATCCACCGGCTCGGCGGGATCGAGCGCACGGACGATGCCATCGTGGTGCGCATGCACGGCGCCGCGGGGGACACCGCGTTCACCTCGGCGGGCATCGCGGTGCGGTCGCGGGTCCGGCTCGACGAGCCGATCTTCGCCGACGACGTCGCGTTCCTGCGGAGTGCGGTCACCACGGCGGTACCGAAGATCACGATCCCGTCGCCGAGCATGGTCCACTACCGCGGAGGGACGGCGGCTGTCGACCGGTCGGTCTACCCGGACATGGACGGGTTCTGGGCGGACCTCTCGGCCGCCTATGCCGACGAGGTCCGCGCGCTCGGCGACCTCGGCTGCCGCTACCTGCAGCTCGACGACACGAGCCTGGCCTACCTCAACGACCCCGCGCAGCGTGCCGCGATGGCCGCTCGCGGAGAGGACGCCGAGCACCAGCACCTGCGCTACATCGTCCAGATCAACGCGGCCTTGACGGGCAGGCCCGCGGACATGCGCGTGACCACCCACATGTGCCGGGGCAACTACCGCTCCTCCTGGGCGGCCGAGGGCGGCTACGACTTCGTGGCCGAGGCGCTGTTCGGGGAGCTGGCGGTCGACGGGTTCTTCTGCGAGTTCGACGACGAGCGGTCCGGGAGCTTCGCGCCGCTGCGGTTCGTACCGCCGGGCAAGCAGGTGGTGCTGGGGCTGGTCACGACCAAGCGGGGTGACCTGGAGGACGCGGACGTGCTCAAGCGGCGGATCGACGAGGCGGCGAAGTACGTGCCGCTGGACCAGCTGTGCCTCTCGCCGCAGTGCGGGTTCTCCTCCACGGTGGAGGGCAACACCCTGACCTACGACGAGCAGGTCGCGAAGCTGGAGCTGATCGTCCGGGTGGCCGAGGACGTCTGGGGGTGACTGCAGAGCCTGCCGGCTGGGGCCGCCCGCTCTACGCCCGTGTGCTGGACGCGGCGGACGTCGGCCCTGGGACCTCCCTGCTCGACCTCGGCTGCGGGACGGGGGAGTTCGCCGCGGCGGCGGTGGCGCGCGGCGCGCGGGTCGTCGGGGTGGACATCGACCCGACCGCGGTGAAGCTCGCGAGCGCTTCGGTCGGCTCGGTGCGCTTCGAGGTCGGGGACGTACACGACCTCGGTCCGGCGGATGCCCTCGGTGGCCCGTTCGCCGTGGTGGTGGCGATGCAGCTGCTGACGCACGTGGCCAACCCGCTGCGGGTGCTGCGCGAGGCGTCGCGGGTGGCGGCACCGGGCGGGACCGTGATGGCGTCGGTGTGGGGGCGCGACGAGGAGTGCGACGTCGGCCTGCTCGGGCAGGCGCTCGCGCGGTGGCTGCCCCAGCGTCGGTCTCCGTCGGGCCCGCCGACGCTGGCCGACCCCGACCGCCTTCGCAAGCTCGCATGGCTGGCCGGGCTCGCGGTGTTGGGGGTGGACGAAGTGGTGTGCCCGTTCGACTACCCGGACGAGGCCGCGCTGGTCGACCCGCTCCTGGCGTCGATGATCGGGCGGACGGCGGTGGCGCGGGCCGGCGAGGACGTGGTCCGGGCTGCGGTGCGGGAGCGGCTGGCGGGGCACCGGCAGCCCGGGGGCGGGTACCGGCTGCGAAACCTGTTCCGTGTGCTGGTGGCCCGCGCTCCGTGACGCGGGCGCCGGCGGTGATGCCCCGATGTAGCGAAAGCGGCTTTCGGTGCACTCAACGCACCCAACGCCGCTTTCGCTACATGCGTGGCCGCCGGACGGGCCCGCCCACCCGACGATGAGCGAGGTGTGGCTGGAGCAGCTGACCGCTACGGCGCGGCCTGGGACAGCGCGGCCGCGAGCCCCAGCGTCACGGCCATCACCGTGACCTCGACGCCGGCCCAGCGCAGCACGGGTACCCGGCCGGCGGCCATCCGGCGCCGGGTGAGCAGGCCCAGGCCGCCGAGCAGCACGAGCGCGACCGCCTTGGCGATCACCAGCGCGCCGTATGCGGTGAAGAACAGCGCCGCCCACGACCCGAGCCGGACCTGCGCGGTCAGCACCCCGCTCACCGTCACCACCGCGAGGCAGGCCCCGGCCAGCGTCGAGAACCGGGGCAGCGCCGTCGCCAGCAGCTCGCGCCTGCGGCCCAGCAGCACCAGGATCGCGGCGAGGCCGCCCACCCACAGTGACGCCGCCGCGACGTGCAGCGCCACGGTCGTCACCGCGACCTCATGACTCGCCGACGAGCTGGCGTGCCCGGTCACGCCCGGGGTGAGCATTCCCAACAGCGCGATGACCAGCACGATCCGCCCGGAGGCCAGGCCCGGATCGCGCAGCCGGGCGACCGCGCAGCCGAGCACCGCCGCGGCGCAGGCGACGGTGAGCAGGGCACCGCGACCGGCCGCCAGGTTCGTCGTCCACACCAGCACGTCCGGCCCGGTCAGCGAGGTGACCGGGCGGCCGTAGCCGTCGGCGGCGCGGACGGCGATCCCGAGCAGCGCGAGCACCATCCACGCGCCCCCGGCGACGACGAGCGCCCGGTCCGCCCGCCGGCGCACCCGGTTCGCCTCGGGTGCACCGACGGGGAGGAACAGGCCGACGAGCGCGAGCCCGACGCAGGTGATGCCCGCGACGTCCGCGCCCGCGCGGGTCAGTCCGGTGCCGAGCAGGGCGGGGAGCGTCGTGCCTGCCAGCGCACCGGTCAGCACGGCCGCCACCACCGTGGTGCTGAGTGCGAGCACCGCCCACAGCGCCGGTGTCACGCGGGCGGCCGGGCGGGCGGCCGTCCGGTCCATGCGTCGCTCCCTCCCGACCGCGGCCTAGCTGCGGCGGCCCAGCCGCAGCGCGACGACCGCGCCGGCTGCCACCAGGATGACCGCACCGACCAGCCACGGCCAGATCGGGGCGCTGCCGCTCGGCGTGCTGCTCGCCTGCGGGGCGACGGGCGCGGCAGTGGGCGCGGCAGTGGGCGCGGCAGTGGGCGCGGCAGTGGGCGCGGCCGCGGTCGGGGCCGCCGCTGCCGGGGCCGTCGTGGCGGCGGCCGGACCCGGCGCCGTCAGTGTGAACGACACCGTGCCCTGCACCGGGTGCCCGTCGTCGGAGACCACGCGGTAACCGATCTGGTAGACCCCCGCCGGGCCCAGCGGCGACACCGCTGTGCTCACCTGCCCGCCCGCCGCTGACACCTGGCCGGACTGGTAGTTCGTGCCGTCCGGACCGACCACGGACATCGTCGCGAACTCGGCCGAGACGTCTTCGTTGAAGGTGAGCGACACCGATTCCGGGGCGGTGCCGACGCTCGACTTGTCCGTCGGGTTGCTGCTTTCCAGCCGGGTGTGGGCGAACGCCGGGGCGGCGCCGAGCAGCAGCGCGACGCACGCGGCGACGGTGGTGGCGAGCAGCCGGAGCGCGGTGCGGGTCACTGCCGGGCCTCGCTGCGCTCGCGCTCCGGCGCCTCGGGGGTGCGCTCCGGTGCGGTCGCCCGGCGGGTGCGCAGCACGGCGCCGCCACCCACGCCCAGACCCAGTGCGCCGACGAGCAGGCCGGCGCCGGCGAGCCAGCGGGCCGTGCTGTCCGTGCCGTCAGCCGCACGAAGCTCCTGGGCGGTGGTGCCGGTCGGGCCGCCGGCACCGGCGTGCCCATCACCGGTGGCAGGTGTCAGCGTGAGCGTCGGTGCGGGTCGCTCGGGCTCGGAGCCGTCCGGGTTCATCGGCTGGTCCCAGGCGACGACCTCGCCGTCGTCGTAGGTCTGCACCGCGGGCAGGGCGATCTCCTCGACGCCGGTCGGCAGCGGGCCGACGGACAGCGGGAACTCGAGGAACTCGCCGGGGCCGATGCGGGTGCCGGGATTCGCCGTCCAGGTGACGGTGCGGACGGCCTCGCTGACCGTGCGCTCACCGATCTGGACGGGCGGGGTGAGCGCGGCCTTCGTCACGGTGGCGGTCCAGCCGGGGACGGGCGTGGTGCGCACGCTGCTGAGCGGGTGGTCGGCGGGCAGTGTGACCTCGAGCTTCACCGTGCCTGCGGTGTCGGACTCGTTGGGAACGCGCAGCGAGACGACGCTGTAGCTCCCCTGCGCGGCGTCCCCTGGCTGGGCGGTGACGTGGGCGAACGCGGGTGCGGCACCGAGAACGGTGGCGGTGGCGGCGAGGGACAGGACAGTGGTCAGGCGCAGGGCACGCCGACGGACCGGGATGTGGGACACGGGTGTTCTCCGGTGGTCGAGACGCACCGCGACGGGGGCGCGGCGCGGAGGGACGGGGTGTGCGGGTCAGCACCCCACCGGAGGACCGCGGCGGGTCGGCACCGCGGCGAGCGCGAGCTGCCGGGGGACCGGGGCGACGGCGGCCACCCGCAGCGACCGCAGCGGGCCGTCGGCGGGTGGGACGAACGGGCGTCGGGGCAGCACGCGGCGCAGCGCGGAGCCGGCGGCGGCCACGGCCCGATCGGCGTGGCCCAGAAGCACGGTGACGACGAGCGTCGCCACCGCGTGCAGGGCGAACATCGTGAGACCGCTCGGAGCGGCGGCGACGGGCGGATGTGAGTGCAGGACGGCCAGCAGGACATGCAGCGCGTACTGCCCGCCCGCGAGCGTCGCGATCGTGGCCGACGTGCTGCGGCAGCGGTCGGCGACCCCGACGACAGCGCCCGTGAGCAGCGGGAACAGCACGACGAGGACCCCGAGATCCGGGACCGAGCCGCCCGCGAGGACATGGCCGACGGCGATCAGCAGTGTGCTGAGCGCAGCGGTCACCACCCCGCGCAGGCGGGGCCCGCGCGGGCGGCGGAGGTCCATGGGTCCACAAGCTAGCGGCGCCCACCGACAGATCGCACCGGCCACGACCGCCAAAGCGTGGCGGGTGGTGCCCCCCGAGCGGCGGGCGGTAGATCGCGTGGTGGCCGCCGGACGGTGCCGTTCGACGCGCCACCGCTCGGGTCTCGGTGGCCTCCGGGTCAGACCGTTCGGCCGACGCCCAGGTGGTCCAGCAGCGTCAGCTCGATCCGGTCGAGCTCGGCGGAGACCGCCCGGTGCGCGGTCCGGCGGCGCTGTGGCGGCATCTGCTCGGCGGCCCGGACAGCCAGCGCCAGGTCCGCCAGCCGAGGCCGGGAGTCGCGAGCGAACCGGCGCGCGGCGGTGGTGGCATGGGCCTCGGCGCCGTCGTCGAGGTCGTCCAGGGCGGCCGCCAGCTGGTCGATCCGGGCGTGCAGGGCGCCGCCGCGGCCCGAGTACGCGTTGAGCTGAGACGGCGTGACACCGAGCCGGGCTGCCCGGTAGGCGTCCCACCGGGCGCGAGCGACCCCGGCGCCGGCCAGTGCGTACGGTGCCAGCAGGGGCAGAACGACCTTGCCGAGGCCGATCATGCGGCGCGCCCGGGCGGGGGTCAGCGGGCCGCGTCCCCGGCGGACGTTCCCGCCGGCCTGCTCCGCGGTGGTACCGGCCTTGCGGGCGGCCCGGCCGGCTCGCTCGGTGACCCGCCCCGCGGCATTCGTCGCGACGGCGCCGACCTCGCCCGCCACTGCTGCATCCACGGCGGTACCCGCCACGGTGCCGACCGTCGCGCCCGCCCCGCGTCGCCGCCCCATCAGCTCCTCCTCGCAGACCCTGGATGTTCCGGGGAGCTCCCCGACCGTCCGGGGCGCCAGCTTAGGGCCCGGGCCGGCGCGCGGGAGCCGATCACTCCTGATCGTTGTTCGTCGGCTGCGGCGGCGACGGGCCGGCACCTGGTGCAGGCCGCCGTCGTGGTGCCGCTGCGACGCATCGGGTGCAGATCGACTTTGGCCCGCCGCACGGCTGGAGTGGCCGTCGCACCTGCTGAGTGGGGTGCGGTGGGGTCGGCCAGGGTGTGCGGACCCGGCCGGGGTGTGACAGCGGGCCGGATCCGCTGCGTGCCGAGCCCCGGGCGTGACGGGGTGGTCGGTGCGCGAGGGTGGTGACTCCCGGGGATGGGGAGGCGGCGGGCGGGGGCGGGAGGTGTCCGGGACGGCGGTGCGCGGGAATTGTCGGTGGCGGTCACTACGCTCCGAACCGTGACTGCAACCGCTGACCACGTGCCGGCGCAGGCGCCCGGTGCGGGGCCTGCGGGCGTGGTGCTCGACGCCTCGGCCACCACGCACTGCCGAAGGCGGATCCACCTCGACCACGATCCGTCGGCGGCCGCGGGTCCGCAGGCGCTGCCCGACCCGTCGTCGGCGCAGCGGCTGGCCGACGCCGCGGAGCACCGCGTGCGGATCGGTGCGCACCTGGGGCGCGTGGCCGGCGCGGGATGGCGTGCGGTTCCGACGGATGCGCCGGATCGGGTCGCCGCCACCGCGGCGGCGGTCGCGGCAGGCGCCCCGCTGATCTGGGGTGCGGTCCTGCCCCGGTCGATCCCGACCGCCCCGCCGGGTCCGCCCTCGGATCCACCGCCCGCTGTGCCGGGGCTGCCGGGCGGGGCCCGACGGGGTGGCGCTGAGCTGCTCGTGCGCCTGCCCGACGGCGGCTACGTGCCGGTCATCGTCGTGCGCCACCGCGTCACGGACCCGGGCAGCGGTGCCCTCACCTCGTCCCTGCCCGAGACGGACCCCCGCCGGGCCGTCACGGATCCGGCGCGCAGGCCCCGCACCCAGACGCGGGACCTGATGCGCCTGGCCCACCTGCACCGGATGCTGGAGGACGCCGGCTGGGCCGCGCGGCCCGGGGAGCCCTTCGGCCGGCACGGCGGGGTCGTCGGGCTGGACGCGGACGTCGTGGTCTGGCACGACCTCGCCGCCGAGCACTGGCCGGGTCCACGCAGCACGCTCGCGGAGTACGACGCCCGCTTCGCCGACCGGGTCGCCGTCGCGACCGCGGCCGCGACGGGTGCCCCCGCGCTCGCCCGCCCGTCGCGGGTCATGGAGTGCCGCCGCTGCCCGTGGTGGCCCACCTGCGAGGCGGAGTTGGCGCGTGAGCAGGACATCAGCCTGGTCGTCCGGGGCGATGCGGCGACGGCGCTGCGCGCCGCGGGGATCACCACCGTCGCGCGCCTCGCGGCGCTCCATCCGTCGGCGGAGCCGCCGGTCCCCATGGCCGGCGTGTCGTTCCCGGACCTCGTGGCCCTGGCCCGCGCCTGGCAGCGCGGCCTGATGGTCGTGCGCCGGGTGCCGTCGGTCGCCGTGCGCCGCGCGGACGTCGAGGTGGACGTCGACATGGAGAGTTTCGGGGAGTCCGGGGCCTACCTGTGGGGTGCGCTGCTCACCCGGCCCGGCGGCACGCTGCCCGGCGACGAGCCCGACGGCTATCGCGGCTTCGCCACCTGGGAGCCGGTGCCGACCCTGGACGAGGCCCGCTCGTTCGCCGCGTTCTGGACGTGGCTCATCGGCGTGCGGGACCGGGCGGCCGCGACGGGCCGGACGTTTGCCGCGTACTGCTACAACGAGCAGGCGGAGAACCGCTGGCTGCTCGCCTCGGCCCGCCGGTTCGCCGGGCGGCCGGGGATACCGGACGTCGCGGAGGTCGAGGCGTTCATCGCGGACGACCGGTGGATCGACCTGTTCGCCGTGGTCGGCGAGTGGTTCCTGTGCGCGCACGGCAAGGGGCTCAAGCGGATCGCGCCCGCCGCCGGGTTCGCCTGGCGCGACCTGGAGGCCGGTGGGGAGAACTCCATGCGGTGGTACCGCGACGCGGTCGGGATGGACGACGCCGCGCCGGACCCGACCCAGCGCGGGCGGCTGCTGGAGTACAACGCCGACGACGTCGCGGCGACGCGTGCCCTGCGCGAGTGGATGACGTCACCCGCCATCGAGGAGGTGCCGCTGGCCGCGGATCTGTAGCGCCGGAACGGGCCAGACCAGGCGGTGTGCACGGACGGTCCGAGACCATGCCTGCCGGCTGCACCCACTTCGGACGGTTCGTCGACCACGACATGACGCCGGACAGGACGCCGCTGACGCAGGACGTCCTGGGCGATGGTCGACTTGCGCCGGAGAACCCCGAGCTGCCCGACGTGGAGGCACCCGACGTGCCGCCCGCCGTCGTGCCCGAGACCTCCGCCGGCGCGGCGAAGCTCCCCGGGGACGAGCTGATCAACCCCGCGGCGACCGCGCCCGTCGACTCCTCGTCGCTGACCATCCCGGTCCGACCCGATGCGGCGGCATCGGGGGCGGTGCCCTGTCGGGTGGGTCACCCTCATTACCCTCCTGCCGACGCGACCCGGAGGAGGACCGGTGACCCTGACCCCCCAGCCGTCCCGGACGGCGCGGGTGGCCGCTGTGCTCCTCGGCGCAGGCGTGCTGCTCGGCGCCTGCGCGCAGCCCGGTCAGCTGGGGCAGCCGCTCCCGGCGGCCGCCGCGCCCGCATCCGTCGCCGCTCCGGCCGCCCCCGCCACCGTCGCGCCGGCGACGGGCACGGTCGACGCCCGGGTGACCGTCCGTACCCCCGGTCCGGCCGTCTACTCGGTGCGCACCGTCGTGCTGGCCCCGGGTGAGACGCAGGAGTGGCACCGCCATCCCGGAACCGAGATGGCGATCGTGCGTAGCGGCGCCGTCACGCTCGAACGCGAGGGCGGGTGCACGCCGGCGCGGTTCGGCGAGGGGCAGGCACTGTTCGTCGGCGACGGTGTCCCGCACCGGCTCGCCAACGATCGCACCGCCCCGGCCGAACTGGTCGTGACCACCCTTCTGGCCCCGGGGGCGGCCGAGCGCGAGACCGTGCCGTCGCCCTGCCCGGAGGGCTGAACCCGGCGAACTCCCGGGGACGATCGGGACGCGCCCGCCGCTCGTCGCCGCGTCCGCCACGGCAGGTCGATTCTGTGGAATCGTGGACCCGAGACGGGCCTGCCGGGCCCACCCATTCCTACGGCGGAGGCTCGGGAGGCATGCGCTCAAGAACGGTCCCGGGAGCGGACGGACGCACCTGGTTGGTGCGCCGCAACATCGAGTGGAAGACCCCGGCCACCGGAGCCGAGTTCGAGCACGACGTCGACGGCGGCCGCGGTGCGGTCCTGCTGATCCTCTCGGCGCTGTTCCTGTTCTGGGTCGTGCTGATCCTCTGGACTCCGCCGCAGGTGCACATCCCCTGGTATCTCTGGCTGATCGCCGTGGTGATCCTTGCGTTCTTCCCGATCCGCTGGGTCCTGCGACGCCCGTGGACGCTCGTCGCGGAGACGAACGGCGGCTACGACCTGCCCGCCGAGCACTGGACGGGGATGATCCGCGGGCGAAGCCGGGCGAAGGAGGAGACGCGGGTGCTCGTCCGCAGCCTGCGCACCCGAGCGACCCCGGGCCACGCCGACAGCCCCCTGCACCCGATCAACTGAGCCGTGCCTGAGCTACCCGAGGTCGAGGCGCTCGCGCACCACCTGAGCGAGAACGCCGTGTACCGGCCCGTCGCGCGGGTGGACGTCGCCGGTATGAGCGTGCTCAAGACCGTCGACCCGCCGGTGTCCGCCCTGCACGGCCGGGTCGTCACGGGTGCGGCCCGCTACGGCAAGTTCCTCGCCGTCGAGTTCGCCGACCGGTCGGACGCCCTGCACCTGATCACGCACCTGTCGCGGGCCGGCTGGCTGCGCTGGCACGGGACGGCCGCCGCCGCACCACCGAAGCCCGGGCGCGGGCCGCTCCAGTTGCGGGTCCATCTCGATGCGGTCGGTGGCCCGGGGTTCGACCTCACCGAGGCCGGCACGCAGAAACGCCTGGCCGTCTACCTGGTGGCCGACCCGCAGCAGGTCCCCGGGATCGCCCGGCTGGGTCCGGACGCGCTCGCGGTCTCCCGCGACGAGCTGGGTGAGCTGCTCGCCGGGCGCACCGAGCGGATCAAGACCCTGCTCACGGACCAGCCGACGATCGCCGGGATCGGCAACGCCTACAGCGACGAGATCCTGCACACCGCGAAGCTGTCGCCCTACGCGGCCGCGGGCCGGCTGAAGCCCGAGCAGATCGACGACCTGCACGCCGCGCTCAGCGCCGTGCTGACCGGCGCCGTCGACCGGTCGGTCGGCCAGGGCGCCGCGACCCTGAAGGGCGAAAAGCGCTCCGGCCTGCGGGTCCACGCGCGCACGGGCCTGCCCTGCCCGGTGTGCGGGGACACTGTCAGGGAGGTGTCCTTCGCCGATCGGTCGTTCCAGTACTGTCCCGGCTGTCAGACCGGTGGCCGGCCACTCGCCGACCGGCGGCTGTCCCGCCTCGTGAGGTAGGAGCCGTGGAGGTACTGCTCGGGTCGCCCTCGCTGCTGGTGCTGCTCGGCATGGTCGTCGGCGTGCTGGTGACGGTCGTGATCGCCCTGGTCGCGCGCGGGAGGCGCAACACGTTCGCGACGCCGCTGGAGAAGGCCACCTTCGGCACCCTGCACACCGTCGCCCTCGCCGCACCCGCGCTGCGCGAGGGGCTCTCGCCGTCGTCCGCCGCATTCGCCCTGCCGTACCTGCGCACGCTGCTCGACAACCCCGCGCTGGCGATGACCGACAGCCGCGGTGCGGTGCTCGCTTGGGACGGCGACGCGGACCACCACGAGCCGGACGTCGTCGCCCTGGCCGACGAGGTGATCCGCACCGGGCGCCAGCAGGTGCTCTCGCACAACAGCATCCAGTGCGACCGCGTGGACTGCGAGATCCGTGGGATCGTCGTCCAGCCGCTCGAGATCGAGGGCTCGATCGTCGGCACGCTCGCCGCGATGACGAACCAGACGGCCGGGCCGGTGCTGCTGCGGGCCACCGGCGAGGTCGCCCGGTACGTGTCGAGCCAGCTCGAGCTCGCCGAGCTCGACGAGTCGCGGGCTCGTCTCAACCGCGCCGAGGTGCGGGCGCTGCGGGCGCAGATCTCGCCGCACTTCGTCTACAACGCGCTCACCACGATCGCCTCGTTCATCCGCACGGATCCGGTGCGGGCCCGCGAGCTGCTGATCGAGTTCGCCGACTTCACCAGGTACTCGTTCCGGGCGGCCGGGGAGTACACCACGCTCAAGGACGAGCTGAACAACATCGAGCGATACATCCGGCTGGAGAAGGCCCGGTTCGGCGACCGGCTCAACATCAAGCTGGAGATCGCGCCCGAGGTGTTGTCGGTGGTGCTGCCGTTCCTCGCGCTGCAGCCGCTGGTGGAGAACGCCGTGCGGCACGGCCTGTCGGGCAAGCCGAACGGCGGCACGATCACGATCACCGCGGAGAACGCCGGCGCCGAGTGCGTGATCATCGTCGAGGACGACGGGGTCGGCATGGATCCCGCGCGCCTGACCGACGACCTCGAGGACGCGCACCAGTCGGGGGCCCACGTCGGGCTGGGCAACGTCGACGACCGGATGCGCTCGGCGTTCGGCGACGACTTCGGCCTGGTGGTCGACACGAACGTCGGCGCAGGCATGAAGATCACGCTGCGGGTGCCGAAGTTCCGGGTGGGCATCCGGGTCTGAAAACGTGTCGTCGACTCGTGGCGCCCGGCCTGGGCTGCCGGTGTGGTCGCGTCTCCACGCATCGTCGCAGGCTGCGACCGCGGTGCCGGGCTGCGACGGCAGGGTGGGGTAGGACGGCCGGCCGAACCAGCCCACCCCGGCGGCGACCGGCTGAAGATCAAGCTGAGGGGCGGCAGGGTCGTCGGCGGCCCCGCGTAGCGTGGCCGCATGGACGCGCTTCGCCTTCCCGAGCGGCTCGCCGCCCGTCTGCCCGGTCGTCTCGGCGACGACGGCCAGCCCGTGGTCTCCCTGGTCAGGCTGCACGGCGTGATCACTCCCACGATGGGGCCGGTACCGCGGTCGGTGATCAATTCCGTCAGCACGGAGAAGGTGCTGGAACGTGCCTTCGCACCCGCACGGTTGGCCGCCGTCGCCCTGCTGGTGAACTCGCCGGGCGGCTCGCCCACGCAGTCGGCGCTCGTCGCCGACCGCATCCGGGGCCTGGCCGACGAGCACGACGTGCCGGTGCTCGCCTTCTGCGAAGACGTGGCGGCGTCCGGCGGCTACTGGCTCGCCTGCGCGGCGGACGAGATCTACGCCCATCCCACGTCGATCGTCGGATCCATCGGTGTGATCAGCCAGAGCTTCGGGCTCGAGGGCCTTCTCCAGCGGATCGGTGTCGAGCGGCGGCTCTACACCGCGGGCGAGGCCAAGTCGCGCCTCGACCCGTTCCTGCCCGAGAAGCCGGAAGACGTCGTGTGGCTACGCGGGCTGCAGGACCAGCTGCACGAGATGTTCCGCGCCTGGGTGGTGGCCCGGCGCGGCGACCGCCTCGCATCGGACGTCGAGCTGTTCAACGGCGAGGTGTGGACGGGCGCCCGAGCGGTCGAGATGGGGTTGGTCGACGGCCTCGGCACGGCGCGCGCCGTCCTGGCGGAGCGCTTCCCCGACGCGGAGCTCGTGCCGATCGAGGGGCGCCGCCCCTTGCTCGCCCGGTTGGGTATCGGCGCAGCTCCGGCGGCACTCAAACAGGCTCCAGCCGATCTTGTCGGGCAGTTCGCCCAGGCGGCTGAGATTCGGGCGACATGGGCACGGTACGGTCTGTAGCTCGTAGTGCCGGAACGCTTCCGTGCGGTATCCGATCGGTGCACCGCTCTGGCACTCACGCCGTTTCGCAGTCACCATAGTCCGCGGAGCCGGAGCGAAGATCACCGGCCCGTGGACGACACCGGAATGCAGGATGAGGAGATCGTGGACGGTAACGACAACGGTGGCGGCCTGGTCGTTCTCGCGGTCGACGACGAGCACCCCGCTCTCGAAGAGCTCGCGTACCTGCTCGGTGAGGACTCCCGGGTGGGCACCGTGCTCAAGGCCTCCGACGCCACGGACGCGCTGCGCATCCTGAACAGCCGTCAGGGGGTCCGCGAGGCCGCCTCCGCGGCGCCGGGGGCCCGTACCGGCGTCGGCGGCACCGTCAACCCCGCCACCGGGGTCCGGCTGGCCGAGCGCACGGACGTCGAGGTCGTCTTCCTCGACATCCGCATGCCCGGCCTGGACGGCCTGGAGCTGGCGCGGGTGTTCAAGTCGATGGCCCAGCCGCCCTCTGTGGTGTTCGTCACCGCCCACGACGACCGCGCCGTCGACGCCTACGAGGTGGGTGCCGTCGACTACCTCCTCAAGCCCGTGCGCACGGACCGGCTCGCTTCGTCGATCGACCGCGTGCTCGCCAACCGGGCCGTCGGCACCGCCGAGCCGGTGCGCGACGACAGCGGTGAGGACGAGGTGATCCCGGTCGAGCTGGCCGGCACCACCAAGCTCGTGCCGCGCTCGGCCGTCCGCTACGTCGAGGCCCAGGGCGACTACGCCCGCCTGCACACCCAGGAGGGCAGCCACCTCGTCCGGATCCCCCTGTCGGTCCTGGAGGACCGCTGGCGCGAGGCCGGGTTCGTGCGCATCCATCGCTCGTTCCTGGTGTCGTTGCCGCTGGTCACCGAGCTGCGGCTGTCCGGGTCGGGCTATGTCGTGCGGGTCGGCAGCGGGCCGGACTGCGCGGAGCTGCCCGTCAGCCGCCGGCACACCCGCGAGCTGAAGGACCGCCTGGTCCGCGCGACGAAGCAGGCGTGGAGCCAGCGGTGACCCTGCGTCGCCAGGAGGACGGGGCCGGGTGACCGCGCGACGCCGTCCCGGCCGGCTCGAACCGGTAACGCACCCCCCGGGCCCCGGCGAGGACCTTTCGTGAGCACCCACGTCGACGGCGCGCCGCCGTCGATGGCGGATCCGGACGACGACGACCTGGACGACAGGGACCTTCGGCCGTCCGAGTTCGACGACGGCTCGCACTGGGTGCGCGCGGAGATCGAGCGCCGGATGGCGGCCAACCGGTCCACCCGCGGCCGCCACGCGCGCCGTGGCGACGGGGCGACCGGGCAGGTGGAGCGGCCTGCCCGGGACGCCGTCGCACCCGACATCCGGCACGAGCCGGCACCGCCGCACCCACCCCCTCCGGCCGTCCCGCTCCCACCCCCGGGCTTCACCGCCGCGGGCGACCTGCCCGAGAACTACGTCCCCCGGCACTCCGTGCAGACCCCGGGGCCCGCGGCGGAGCCCGCCGAACCGGTCAGCGGGCCGATCCCGATCGTCCGACCGGCGAGAGGCGACGACACATCCGGCGCACCCCTGGGCGGCCCCTCGCTCCCACCCACGGGCATCCCGCTGCCGGTCCGCAAGAAGCGCAGTGGCCCCGGCACTCCGCTGCAGGTCCGCGGCCCCGCTGCGGGGCGGTGGTCACGGCCGTCCACCTCGATCGTCCCGGACGATCCGGTGCAGCGGCTGGGTGCGCCGCCCAGCACGCTCGGTGCCGGTGAACCGCTGCCCCCCTGGGGGGTTCCGGCCTCCCCACCGTGGGGTTTCCCGGCCGCGCGCGACGCACGTGCGGCCGTCGGCGGCGCCGAGGCCGTCGAGACCGCCGTTCCGGACACCGACGGCGCCGCCACGGACGGCGACGAGCCGGCGGCCGGGAACACCGTGCCGGTCGCCGACGACGTCACCGATCGCGGTGCCGCCGATCGCGGTGCCGCAGACCGCGGTGCCCCGGTCGTCGACCGGCCCGCCGCGGTGGTGCCCGGAGGTGCCGCGAGCCGACCCGAGCCGGCCGCCGTCGCCCCTACCGGCGAGAGAGATCTCGCGGAGGCGACCACGACCACGCTGCCGGTGGTCGGCGGTGACGCGTCACCGCCCGCCCGCCTCGTCGGGATACCGGTGCAGCGGTCGTCGCCCCACCGCACCGTCGCGCCCCGGCCGGTGACCCCGCGCCACATCGCGGTCGTCGGCACCGCACCTGCGGAGCCGGGCAGCACGCGGGTGCGGGTGGTGCTCTCCGAGCGCAAGGGCGTCGCCCACCCGGTCCGCACGATCAAGGAGGTCCAGGAGGGCACCGCCGTCGGTGACCTGCTACGCCGGGACCTGATCCGGTCGCAGCTCAAGGTGACGCTGCGGTTCGCGCTGCTCACCGTCTTCGTCCTCGGTTCGCTGCCCGCGGTCCTGGTGCTCCCGGAGATCGGCCGGCTCCACGTGCTGGGCCTGCGGGTGCCGTGGCTGCTGCTCGGCCTGCTCGTGTACCCGTTCCTGGTCGGTGTCGCCTGGCGCTACACCCGGGTCTCCGACCGCATCGAGCAGAACTTCGCCGACCACGTCCAGGATTGAGCGGCAGACATGAGCACCTCGGGGATCGTCGCACTGGTCGCGATCGCGCTCGTGGGCCTGGCGTCGGGGACCATCGGCTCGATGGGCGTCCGGGTCGCCCGCAGTACCTCGGACTTCCTCGTCGCCTCGCGCACCGTCGGTCCGGTCGCCAACGCGAGCGCGATCTCGGGGGAGTACCTGTCGGCGGCGTCGTTCCTCGGCGTCGCCGGGATGATCCTCCGGGACGGCGCGGACGCACTCTGGTTCCCCATCGCGTTCACCACCGGCTACCTGGCGCTCGTGCTCTTCGTGGCGGCGCCCCTGCGCCGTTCCGGGGCTTACACGGTGCCCGACTTCGCCGTCGCCCGGCTGAACTCGGACAGCCTGCGCCGGCTGTGCACGGTCTTCGTGCTGATCATCGGATGGCTCTACCTGCTGCCCCAGCTGCAGGGCGCCGGGCTGGCCCTGACCACACTGACCGCCCTGCCCGCCTGGAGCGGTATCGCCGGCGCGGGGCTGGTGGTCGTGCTCACCGTGGTCGGCGGCGGCATGCGGTCGATCACCTTCGTGCAGGCGTTCCAGTTCTGGCTCAAGCTCACCGCGCTGGTCGTGCCGGCCGTGTTCGTGCTCGGCCTGTTCCTGTCGGACAGCCGCAGCCTGGAGCGCGACGCCGCCCCCGATTTCCGCGCCGCGACGACCGTCGCCGTGCACACGGACGTCGTCCTGCAGACCCCCGAGCCGGTGAACCTGGTGGTCAAGGGCACGGTCGACGGCGTCCGGGCGAACGGGCCGCAGACCTGGCAGCCGGGCAGGTACGAGGTCACGGCCGGGACGGAGCTGCAGTTCCCGGCGGGCTCGCCGATCCCGACGGTCGCCGGGTCGCCGACCACGGACCGGGCTTGGCTCGAACCGGGCTCCGGGGACGCCGACAACCAGATGCTGGCCATCTACTCCGTGCTGATCGCGGGGGCGCTGGGCACGATGGGCCTGCCGCACGTGCTCGTCCGCTTCTACACGAACCCGGACGGCCGCGCCGCCCGCCGGACGACGGTGGTCGTGCTGGCGATGATCGGTGGGTTCTACATCGTGGCCGTGCTGGTCGGGGTGCTCGCCCGGCTCTACACGCCGGACCTGCTCTCGACCGGTGAAACCGACGCCGCGGTGCTCCTGGTGCCCTCCGCCGCGCTCGGGCAGGGCTGGACCGCCTGGCTGCTCGGCGGGCTGGTCGCGGCAGGCACGGCGGCGGCGTTCCTGTCGACGTCGTCCGGGCTCGTGGTGAGCCTGGCCGGGGTGCTGTTCACCGACGTGCTGCGCGGACGGTGGAAGGACTTCCGGCTCGCCGCGGTGTGTTCGGCTCTGCTGCCGATCGGGATGGCGCTGACGGTGAAGCGGCTGGACTTCACGCTCACGGTGCCGCTCGTCTTCGCCGTGGCGGCGTCCACGTTCTGCCCCCTCCTGGTGCTGGGCATCTGGTGGCGCGGGCTGACGGCCCGCGGCGCGGCCGCGGGTGTGCTGGTGGGTGGGGTCCTGTCCACGTCCGCGGTGCTGGTGAGCCTGTTCGCGCCGCTGCCTGCGGGTGTGCTCGGCCTGCTGATCTACCGGCCGGCGATCGCCACGGTGCCGGCCGCGTTCCTGACGATGGTGCTGGTCAGCCGCATGACCCGGGCCGAGGTGCCGGCGGACGTCGACGACGTGCTCTTGCGCTTGCACGCCCCCGAACGCCTCGGCCTCACCCACGATCGGGTCTAGAGACACCCCCGGCCCGCATCCTTCGTGGCGCTGCGCGGTGCCGGGGTTTGCAGGGCGGTGCCGGGGTTTGCAGCAAGGTGGCCCTGCTCCAATCCGATTGCAGCATGGCCACCTTGCTGCAACCCCCCGGGGGCACACGCCACTCGTGACTCACGGCAACGGAACGCCCGCGCGTGGCAGGATCGGGTCATGAACGGCGTTCCGACCGTCGCAGTGACCGACCTGCCCGCCGACGCCCCGATGCTCGACATCCGCGAGACCGACGAGTGGGATGCCGGCCACGCCCCGACGGCCCAGCACCTGCCGATGTCCGAACTGGTGGCACGGATCGACGAGCTGCCCGACGACGACCCGCTCTACGTCGTGTGCCGCTCCGGCAACCGGTCGGGCCGGGTCGTGGCCTACCTCGCCGCGCAGGGCTACCCGGCGGTGAACGTCGACGGCGGCATGCAGGCGTGGTCCGCCCGGGGGCGCGACGTGGTCGCCGACTCGGGCGCACCGCGAATCCTCTGACCGTGTCTGCCGCCGGGATGCCCTGCCCGCGCTGCGGGCACGTGTCCGGCGCCGCCGGGGTCCCCTTCTGCCCGCGCTGCGGGCGCTACCTCGCCACGCTGCAGTGGGTGGCCGAACCACCCGCGTCGACCGTCCCCGAGCCACCACTGCCGCGGCCCAGCCGCTACATCGGCCCCCCGCACTACGGCGAGCCGCAGCGTTGGGGCTTCCCGGCAGCCCCGTGGACGGGGGCTGTGATCGATTCGGCTCGCCCGGTCCCGCCGGAGCGGCAGGCCCGCTCGCTCGCCGCGGTCGCGGGCCCGCTGCTGTGGGCACTGGCGGCCGTCGCTCTGCTCGCGGCCGGCGCCGAGACGTGGCGCTACGTGCTGCTGCTGGCCAGCCGGGAAGGTGCGCTGTCGGCGGATGCCGTGGCGGCGTCGGATGCGCTGGTGCTCGCCGCCGGCACGGGGACGGTGCTGCTCGGTCTCGCGGCGGGCGGGGTCGTGGTCGCCTGGTCGCTGCCCGCGGCCGCTGCGGCCGCGGCCCGCAGCGACTCGCTGCCGTCGCGGTCGTGGCGGGAGATCGTGCTGGGGTGGGTCGTGCCCGGGTGGAATCTCGCGGTGGCGGGCCCGGTGCTCGCCGAGATCGAGCACGGCGCGCTGGACCGCGCACCGGACCGGCGGCCGCAGCCGTCGCGGCTGGTCGGCCTGTGGTGGGTGCTGTGGGTGGCCGGGGGCGTCCTGACGGCCATCGCGCTGGTCTGGTCGTGGCGCACCGGTGTGCAGGCCCGGGCGGACGGGGTCGTGCTGCACGCGCTGCTGGACCTGCTCGCCGCGGTCATGGCGGGGGTCACCGCCATGCTCGTGGGCCGGTTGACGGTTCTGCTGAACCCGGTCCGTGCGCCCCGCAGGCGGCTGCTGCTCGCCGTCGGCGACCGTCACGTCACGGCGCCGAATGGTGACCTCGCAAGCTCGGTCACGTTGCCAGCCGCAGGTCCCGTAACCCCCGCATGACGAAGTCCGGCCGCCGCCGGGGCGGCGCAGCGAGCACCATCCCCGGCAGGCGGCGGCGCAGCGCATCCAGCACCGCCGCCACCTCCAGCCGCGCGAGCGGCGCGCCCAGGCAGTAGTGCACCCCCGCGCCGAACCCGAGGTGCGGGTTGCGCCGCCGCCCCACGTCCAGCTCGGCGGGATCGTCGAAGATCTGCGGGTCGTGCGCCGCTGCGCCGAGCAGGGCGGCAACCTTCGTGCCCGCGGGGACGCCGTGCCCGGCGACGGTCGTGTCGCGCAGGGCGGTGCGCTCGAACAGCTGCAGCGGCGGATCGAAACGGATGAGCTCCTCGACGGCCGTGGCGGACAGCCCCGGGTCCGCCACCAGCCGCTGCCACTGCGCGCGGTGCCGCAGCAGCGCGAGCACACCGTTGCCGATGACATTGACGGTGGCCTCGTGGCCGGCCATCAGCAGCAGCGCGGCGGTGCCGACCAGCTCGTCCGTGCTCACCGGCGCACCGCCGCGCCGCTCGGCGTCGAGGTCGGCCGCGACCAGGTCGCTCATCAGGTCGTCCCCGGGATGCTCGCGGCGGTGGGCGATCACCTCGCGCAGGGCGTCGACGAACTCCGCCGACGCCGTCTCCGACCGCGCCCGCCGTCGGCCGTCCGGGTCGGGTTCGTACATCGCGACGATCGCGGTCGACCAGCCGCGGAGCCGCGGCCGCACCGACTCCGGCAGCCCCAGCAGCTCGGCGATCACCTCGACCGGCAGCACGTGCGCGACGCCGGCCATGAGGTCGGCGGAGCCGGTGTGCCTGACCTGGACGGCGAGCTCGGCGACGAGCCGGTCGGCGAGCGCGCTCACCGCGGGCTCCAGCCGGGCGGTGTGCCCCCGGTTGAAGGCGCCGGCGACGAGCGTCCGCAGGCGGTCGTGGGGCTCGCCCTCGCGTTCGAGCAGCGAGTTGCGGTGCAGCAGGTTGAACGTCGGGAACTCCGCGGCGGGCTGCGCGTCGGCCCAGATCCGGCCCAGGGAGCGTCCGCGCAGCACCTCCGAGCAGGCCGCATGCGACACGGCGACGGGCATGCCCAGCATCGGGTGCTCGTGCACGGGGCCGAGCGCCCGCAGGGCCGAGAAGGTCGGGTACGGGTCGTCGAGGAAGGCGGAGTCGGCGGGGTCGAACGGCACGGGAGCCTCCGGCTGATTTGCAGGAAGGCCACCTCATGCAGCGCGACCGCAGGAAGGTGGCCTTCCAGACACAACTCGCGGTCGATTCTGCGGGTTACCCGGACGGCCGCCCGTGCGCGGGCAGTGTGACTCACGGCGCTACCGTCTTCCACGATGGCCAAGAAGACTCGCCGCGCTGCCGCGGCAGACGCGACCGCCGGTGAGAACCCCCGCCGTCCCTGCCCGTGCGGCTCGGGCAAGCGCTACAAGGCGTGCCACGGCGCGGGCGACGACGTGATCGTCACCCGCCCGTTCGCCGGCCTGGCGGCCGAGTGCGATCTGGTGGCGATGCGCGAGTTCCTGCCGTCGGCGACGGCACCGCTGCCGGCCCGCGACGGAAAGCAGGCCATCGTCGCGACCGTGCTGCCCGGCGCGTCGGCTGCGCTCGTCCGGTCGAACGGTGAGGTCCTGCTCGGCATGCAGGTGCAGACGCGGTCCGGCGACCTGTCCGCGGACCTCGCGCGGGCTCTGCGCTGGGCCCGCGACGCCGAGCCGGGAACGGCGCTACCGGTCGTGCCGCCGATCGGGGGCGACGCGGTGCGCCTGCAGGACGTCCTGGACGCCGACGCGCCCCTGGACCTCACCATCCACGCCGAATTCGCCTGGTGGCTGACCCCCGATGACGCCGCGTCCCCCTCGGCCGAGGTCGCCGCCACCCTGGAGCGGGCGAACGCCGTGATCATGCCGACCGAGGCGGTGGTGGCGGACGGCGTGCGCGCGGCCTTCTGGGTCGACACCGGCGCCAAGGCGCACCTGCGCTGGGTACGCCCGGAGTCGGAGGAGCGCCTCGTCGCCGCGCTGGCCCGACTGCAGGCGGCCGGCGGGCTGGAACTTGGCGAGGACAGCCGGTTCGTCGGGTCGTTCCGGGCGCACGGGCTCGTCGTGCCGGTGTGGGACCTCGACCGCGAGAAGCACGCCAAGGAGTGGGCAGCGCCGACGGCGGAGTTCGCGGTGCGGCTGGACGAGGCGCTGATGGACGACGCGCCGTTGACCGATGCCGAGCGCCGGGCGCGGGATGCGCTGGCGGGTAAGCAGGTCACGCTCCGCTGACCGACCGCTGGCGTGCGGTGGATGTCGATGTTTGCAGGAAGGTGGCTTTCCGGCGGTCTGCGGCCGCCCCTGCGCACCGCCATGGCGTGGCAGCGCACGGACAACGCGGACGCCGTCGTGAGCCCGATCCCCCCGGACGCACCGCACACCGCGATCATCGACGAACTCGCCCCCCGGGCGGCGAGCCGGCGTTCGACAAGCTCGGCACACCCCTGGAGGCCGCGCTGCGCGACCGGGGTGTCACGACGCTGATCCTCGTCGGTGCCGTGCTCGAGGTCGGCATCGAGCGGACCGCCCGGCACGCCGCGGACCTCGGCTTCCCGCCGGTCGTCGTGGACGACGCGTGCGGGATCGTCGAGCCGGACGCCGCGCAGCGCTCGCTGGAGTCGCTGGAATACCCGTCGCTGTCGTACCGCGCCACGAGCGCCGCGGGCATCGCCGCGTTCGGACGTCAGGGCAGCCAGCCCACCCGGCCGCGCAGGGCCGCGTAGCCGAGGAAGGCCGTCACGTCGATCAGCGTGTGGGCGCCGATCAGCATCCACAGCCGGTTGGTCCGCTGCCAGACCCGGCCGAACACCAGGCCCATCGCGATGTTGCCGACGAACCCGCCGAGCCCCTGGTAGAGGTGGTAGGTACCGCGCAGCAACGCCTGGGCGGCGAGCGAGCGGTTCTCCGACCACCCGAGCTGCCGCAGCCGGGTGAGCAGGTAGCCGACCAGCACCACCTCCTCGGCCCAGGCGTTCGCCGCGGCGGAGGCGATCAGCACCGGCAGGCGCCACCACGTGTCGTCGAGCGTGGTCGGCGCGATGGTGACGCTCACACCCAGCGCCCGGGCGCCGAGGTACACACCCAACCCCGGGATGCCGATCAGCGCGGCCAGTCCGGCGGCGCCCAGGGCGTCGCGGCCGGGCCGGTGCCCGTCCAGCCCGACGGAGCGCAGTGCCAGACCGGCGCGGAGCAGCAGATACAGCCCGAGCGCACCCCAACCGACGAGCTGCAGCACGCGGGCCAGCTGCACGGCGAGGTCGACGAGAGCGGCCCGGGCCCCGGGGGCATTCAGGGCGACCTGCTGCTCGTTGAGTGGAACGGGCTGGAGCAGGGCGTCGACCAGGCTCAGCCCGCTGCGCAGTGCCGAGAGGCCGAGACTGACGGTGAGCACCACCAGCACCTCGGTGGTGACGAGCCGCCGGTCCGCGGGATCCTCGATCGGCGGGCCGGCAGGCGGGGTCGGGATGAGCCAGGTCCGCACGGGCGGCGACGGTACCGGGGGCGTCGTCTGGTCGGCGTAGTCTGGTCGGGTGTCGAGGAGCCAGGACCCGCGTCCGGGGGCGTCGGGCGGGTCCTCGGCGAGCGTGCTCCGGCTCGTGTTGTCCCCGCGCTGGATCGCCTGGCACCTGCTCACCCTCGGCGCGATGGTGACGTGCGGGTTCCTCGCCGCGTGGCAGTGGCGCCGGGCGGGGTCGGCGATGGGCAGCGCGCTGAACGTCGGCTACGGTCTGCAATGGCCGGTCTTCGCGGTGTTCTTCGGGTGGGTCTGGTGGCGGATGTTGCGCATCGAGATCGCCAAGCTGCCGGCGGCCCCGGAGCCTCCGGAGCCCCCGGAGCTACCCGTCACCTCGGGTCCCTCCCCCTTCGCCTACCGTCAGGGGCGCGTCAGCGCGGCCGACGAGGCCGAGAGCCCGGCACTGGCCGAGTACAACCGCATGCTCGCCGCGCTCGCGGCGCATGACCGTGATCTCGAACGCCGTGAGCAGGAACGACAGGGAGGACCTTAGGTGTCGATCGCGACGGCCCTGCGCAACTACCGGGTGGCCGCCTGGGTGACAGGGATCGGCCTGCTCGTGCTGGTGTTCATCGCGATGCCGGCGAAGTACCTCTTCGGCGAGCCACGGCTGGTGGCGCTGGTCGGCATGCTGCACGGGTTCCTGTACATGGCCTACATCGTCTGCACGCTGATCCTCGCGGAGCGCTGCCGCTGGCGGCCGCTGGACGCCGTGGTGATCCTGCTCGCCGGCACGATCCCGATCGCGTCGTTCGTGGCCGAGCGTCAGGTCACCCGCCGGGTCCGCGAGGGTCGGGCGGTGCTCGGCTCCGGCTGAACGCTACGGCTCGGGCGTGCGCTCGCGGTGCGCCACGCCCACTCGCCGGAACGGGCACGCTACCAACCGGTTGAGCTGCTCCCGCAGATCCTCGGGCGTCGACGCCCCGTCGGGGAACGTCAGGCGCACGTCGTGGTCGCGTTCCGGGGTCTCCACCCGTAGCCGGAACCCGCAGCGGTCGACGCCCAGCGGGCGGATCCGGGCGCCGCGGCAGCGACCCAGCTCGGGCGGCAGGTGCTGGGCGAGGCCGACGAACACCTCGGGGTGGGCCGCCTCGAGGTGGGTCAGCCAGTGGTCCTCCATCAGGCAGAACGGGTCCGGGCGCGCCGCGGCCATGTCGACGGGGGTGAGCGCGGCGCAACCGTCGCCGTCGGCGAGCACCGCCGAGCCCGGGTCCAGGCGCACCAGCGTCGCGCCGTGGCCGAGCTCAAGCAGCCGCTCCTGCGGGCGGACGTCGGCGACCTGCAGCGCCATCCGACGCGCCGCGCGCTGCTCGGGAAGCCACAGCCAGCCCGTGATCCACAGCAGCCCGCGGACCGGTTCACGCAGGTCGACCGCGGCGCGATCGACGAGTTCCAGCATGACGGCGGTGTTGCCGCCGCGCACGCGCGCGAGCAGCGGCTCGTCGTCGGCGAGCAGCAGCACCGCGGATCCGTCGGCACGCACGTGGTGCACGAGCGGCGTCACCGGCGCTGATCCGGTGCCGACCAGCGAGGCCTCACTCCGGCGCAGCGCCAGGCTGCGGGCGCGTTCGGCGTCGGTGGGTGCGGGCGGACGGCGCAGCCGCGTGCTTCCCACGGGAACCCCCTCTACTTAGGCCAGCCTAAGTTATAGACAGGGTCCGCTAATGTCCAGCGACGTGTCACCTGCGGCGAGACACCCTCACCCCGTCGCAACCGGCTCGTTGCCAGCGGTTAGCGTTTCGCGCGTGACGACGGTGCCCTCGGCCGACCCAGCGGACCGGCTGCCCGTGCCACCGCTGTTCGACCACCTCGTCGACGACACGAGCCTCCTGGCGCCCCGGGGGGAGGCGCCGGAGGTGGCCGCGGTCGTCACCCGGTACCTGGCCACCCGGGAGGGGCGCCACGGCGCCCTGCTCGGACAGCTGGTCTGCCCCGTCTCGCGGCTGCCCGCGCTGGTCAAGGAGCTGGCCCGGTCGAGGCCGGCGCGGCCGGTCGACGTCTCGCTGGTCGTCGACACCGGCCTCGGCGCGGTACCCAAGGCGCTGTCGACCGTCTTCTCCCGCTCCAACCTGCTCACGCCCCGGGCGATCGAGACGGCCGCGCCCGTCGACGTCGACGCGATCTGGCTGGAGCGGGTGGCCGAGTTCGTGCCGGACGACGTCGTCGCCGTGGTCGAGCCCTGCCGCCCGTTGGGGGCGGAGGAGGACGGCGTCGCGAACTGGCTGGACGCGGTGCACCGGGTCGCGAAGCACGGCTGTACGCCGAAGCTGCGGTGCGGTGGCTCGCGGCCGTCGGACGTACCGTCCGTCGCCGACGTCGACCGGTTCGTGCGGGTGGTGGCCGAGGCCGGCCGCGGGTTCGTCGCGCTGGGCGCACTGCCGGTGGTCGGCGCGGTGACACCGGACGGTGGCTCGCGCCTCGGCGTGCTGAACCTGCTCGTCGGGGCCGCCCGCGCGCTGGCACACGGTGCCGTCACCGAGGCGCTGGCCAGCACGGACGGCCCGGCGCTCGCCCACGAGGCCCGCGCACTGTCACCGAGCCGGGTGCGGGCGGTCCGCACGCTGCTGCCCCGCTGCGGCGCCGGTCCCGCCCCGCTCCCCGCCGCCGAGCTGTCGGACCTGCACCTGCTCGGCTGACGGCGCGGCCGTCTAGGCTCGGCGACCGTGCCTCGACTGGCGTTCCTCGGCCCGCACGCGACCTTCACCGAGCAGGCGCTGCTGACGCTTCCGGATGCCCGGGGCGCGGAGCTGGTGCCGTGCGCGGGAAACCCGGCCGTCCTCGCCGCCGTCCGGGACGGGCAGGTCGACGCGGGCTGTGTGCCGATCGAGAACAGCGTCGAGGGCGCCGTGCCACCGGTGCTGGACGGCCTGCTCGACGACCCGCCGCTGATGATCGTCAAAGAGGTGGCGCTCGCCGTCCGGTTCGCCGCCATGGTCCGTCCGGGCACGACGACCGGGGAGATCCGGACCGTCGCATCGCACAACCACGGCATCGCCCAGACCCGCAACTGGATCGCAGGCCACCTTCCGCACGCGGACGTCCTGGTCAGCACCTCCACCAGCGAAGCGGCCGCCCAGGTGGCCCGCGGGGAGATCGACGCCGCCATCTGCGCGCCGCTGGCCGCCGAGCTGTTCGGCCTGGAGATCATCGCCGACGACGTCGCGGACCACGCCGGGGCCGTCACCCGCTTCGTGCTCCTCACCCTGCCCGGCCCACTCCCGGAGCCGACCGGCCACGACCGCACGACGCTCGCCGCCACCACCCAGAACCGCCCCGGCTCGCTGCTCGGGCTGCTGACCGAGCTGGCCGTGCGCGGGATCGACCTCACGCGCATCGAGTCGCGCCCGATCAAGGACCGGCACGCCGAGTACTGGTTCCACCTCGACTGCACCGGCCACATCGCCGATCCCGCGATGGGGGAGGCGCTGGCCGCGCTGCACCGGCGCTGCGACCGGGTGCGCTTCCTCGGCTCCTATCCCCGGGCCGGGAGCGTAAACGGCCTGGCGCCCGGCGTCGGCGCGCCTGCCGTTCCCGAGCACGGCACCGACGCGGCGGCGTTCGCGACCGCCGAACGCTGGCTCGCCTGCCTGCGCTGTGGTGGATCCGAGGGGGGAGCGCTGACGTGAGGCTCGTGCTGGCCCGGCACGGACGCACGGCGGCCAACGCCATGCACGTCCTGGACAGCCGCCCGCCGGGCGCGCCGCTCGACGAGCTGGGCCGCGACCAGGCGGACGAGCTGGCCCGCCGGCTGGCCGGCCACCCGGTGCGCGCCGTGCACGCCTCGCGGGCGATCCGGGCGCAGCAGACCGCCAGCCCGGTGGCCGCCGTGCACGGGCTCGCGGTCGAGGTGGTCGACGGGATCCACGAGGTGTCCATCGGCGAGCTCGAAGGCCGCTCCGACGGCGCGGCGTTCGAGGCGTTCTTCGAGGTCTACGACGCGTGGTGGCGCGGTGAGCTGGACGCGCGGCTGCCCGGTGGGGAGTCCGCCCTGGACCTGCGTGCGCGCTTCCTGCCCGCCGTGGAGCGGATCGTCGGCGACGCCGACCGTGACGGCGATGTCGTGCTGGTCAGCCACGGTGCCGCGATCCGGATGGCGGCCGCCGCGCTGCTCGGCGACACGGTCGAGACCTCGTACGTGCCCAACGCCGGGCTGGTGGTGCTGCACCGCGAGGAGCAGGGCTGGGTGCTGGATGCCTGGGACCCGGGCGAGCCGGTGCGCAAGGACGTCACCGGGGGCGGCGCCCCGGCCTGAGCGCGTCGTCGCCCGGGTGCCGAGCTGTGTGTGCCGGGTTGCAGCAGGGTG
>JAEUJO010000179.1 GCA_016794615.1 Pseudonocardia sp.
GAGCCGCCTTGGGGAGTCGAACCCCAGACCTACGCATTACGAGTGCGTCGCTCTAACCGACTGAGCTAAGGCGGCGGGTGGTGCGCCGTCAGTGTACCGACCCCTCGTCGAGCGGCTGCGGGGGCCGGTCGCCCGCGCGGAGGCGTCGCAGACCGCATCCACAGGTACTCGCCCATGAGACCGTCGCGGTCAACCCCGGTGCAGGGCGACCAGCATCGCCTCGAGCGCGATGAGCGGTTTCACGTTGCGGTCGAGCGCCTCTCGACAGGCCAGCACCGCCTCGAGCCTGCGCAGCGCGGACTCGGGCGCCCACTCGCGGGCCGCGCGGTGTACGTCGTCGGCGCTGTCCGGGCTGGTCAGCGCCACCTGCGCCCCGGCTCCTGCGACGAGGACGTCCCGGTAGAAGCCGGCGAGGTCGATCAGTGCGAGGTCGAGGACGTCCCGGCGGTTGCGGGTGTTGCGCACCTTCTGGCGCTTCTCCAGCTCCTTCTCCGCGGCCTTCGCCCGGCGGGCGGCCGCGGCGACGCCCTTGCCGACGCCGCCGGCGCCCATCGCGATCCCCAGCTCCTCGCGCTCGACGGCGTCGCGCTCGCCGCTGAGGTCGTCCGCCTCCGCCATGGCGGCGCGGTCCAGCTCCGCAGCGGTGCCGAACGCGTCGCCGAGGCCGCGCAGGCCGAGCGGAACAGCCAGCACACGCTCGCGGCGGCTGCGGGCCTCCGCGTCGCGGGCCAGGTGCCGGGCGCGGCCGATGTGGCCGCCGCAGACCGACGCGGCCCACTGCGCCATCTCGGGGTCGACCCCGTCGCGGACCGTGAGCACCGTCGCGACCGCCTCCGCAGCCGGGCTGCGCAGCGCCACCCTCCGGCATCGCGACCGGATGGTGGCCGCGACGTCGTCAGGGTGCTCCGACGGTGCGCAGAGCAGGAACACCGTCTGATCAGAGGGCTCCTCCAGGGCCTTGAGCAGGGCGTTCGAGGCACCTTCGGTCAGGCGGTCCGCGTCCGTGATGATGACGATCTGGTACCGGCCAACCGCAGGCTGGTGGGCGGCCAGCTGCACGAGCGCGCGCATCTCGTTCACGCCGATGGACAGGCCCTCGGGCACGACCTCACGGATGTCGGTGTGCGTGCCGGTCATCGCCGTATGGCACGACGGGCACTCGCCGCACCCACGTACTCCCGCCCGGCACTGCAGGGCGGCGGCGAACGCCCGGGCGGCGACCGACCGACCCGAGCCGGGCGGCCCCGTGAACAGCCACGCGTGCGTCATCGCCGACGGGTCTTCGGCCGCGGTTGCGAGCTCGGCGACTGTGTCGGCCTGGCCGACGACCTCGTCCCACACCCCGGTCATGATCGCCGCCACCGGTACCGGAACCGCGTGGGTGCGGGATCCGCACCGGGTGTGGCGATCTTGCTGTCGTAGGCGACCGCCGTGGTGGCCCCGCCGCCTGCACCGGCCGCGGCCGACCCGGGCCGGGCGTTGTGCATGATCCCGGCCGGCGCAGCGCCCGGGGAATCGTGGCCCTCGGCACCGGCGGCGTCGGGGGATGGCGCCGGCAGCACCAGGGTGAGCGCGGCGAGCACCCGGGCGGCCACGTCGTCGTGCGTGCCGTCCGCGTCCACGACGACATAGCGGTGCGGCTCGGCGGCGGCCATGCGGGTGAGCAGCCGACGGACCCTCAGATGCTCCTCACCCGGCAGCGAGATCGACGCCGTGTCGGCGCCTACCGGCACATCCGCCTCGGCGGGCACTGCGGTCGGCGCACGGTCGAGCAGCACCGAGACGTCCGGCCGCAGCCGGCCGGTCGCGAAGGAAGCCAGGCTCTCCAGCTCACCGGCGTCCAGCTCGGCCCGGGTGCCGTCCGCCACCACTCCGAACCGCACCAGCGGGCTGGCCAGGAACCGGTCCGCGACGACCGTCGCGCCGTCGTCCAGGGCCGGCCGGACGACGCGCTCGACGAGATCCGCCCGCATCGCCGCCTCGGCCAGCGCGCTGGCCCGCACCCCCGACACCGGCACGGCCACGCCCCACTCGCCCCGCAGCTGCGCCGGACCGGCCAGGACCACCCGATGCCCGCGCTCCCGCAGCGCCTCGACCAGGCGCCGGGACTGCCCGGCGGTCTCCTCCGGTGTGGCGCCCTCGACGGCGATCAGCATTCCGGAGCCGCCGCGCCGCACGCCCCGGCGCAGGGCGGCGAGCAGGTCGGGCAGCAGGGGTTCGGTGCGGCGGTCGTCCATCTGCCGGTACGCGAGCATCCCGACGACTGCGGCGATCACACCGCCCGCCAGCATCACGACGCGGGTGCCGTCGATGCGGTACGGGTAGCCGAAGAGGTCGACGGTGCGCGCGCTGACCAGCCCGACGATCAGGGGGACAAGTGCCATCGACCCGAGCAGCGTCAGCCGCACGATCGACTGCACGAACGCCACGATCCGCCCGCGCACCTCGTCCGCGACCTGCGCCCCGATGATGGTCAGGCCGGTGAGGAACGCGATGCCGGCGAAACCGCCGACCAGCCCGACCCCGGCGATCGCGACCGTCAGGTGCGGGGCGAGCGCGACGAGCACCAGCGCGCAGCCGGCGGCGACGATGGCCGTGCCGAACAGCCGGTTGTGCGGCAGCCTCCGGGACAGTCGCGGCGCCGCACCCATGCCGAGCGCGAGCCCGACGAACACGGCGATGAAGAGCATCCCGTACGCGGCGTTGCCCCCGCCGAGACTGGCGGCGTACAGCGTGGCCGAGCCGACGACGATGCCGCCGGCGGTGAACGCCCCGATGATCCCGATCACCAGCCCGCGGACGAGCGGCGTGCTCGCGACGAACCGGAACCCGTCGTGCAGCAACGCGAACAGCCCGGGAGCGGCCGCACGGCGCTGCGCGGCGCGCCCGGAGATCTCGCGGATGCGGAACCAGACGGTGGTGGCGGTGAGCAGGTAGGCCAGCCCGTTCAGCACCAGCGCGACGTACGCGGTGGAGATCTCGGGCGTCGGCCCCGGCAGGAACCCGCCGAGACCGGAGATCACGGTGAACAGCCCCGACGCGGTGATCACCGCGACGCCGTAGGTCATCACCAGGGCGAGCTGGTTCGCGGTCTCGATCTGGTCCGGGCGGCGCAACAGGTTCGGCACCGACGCGTCCTTGGCCGGGATCCAGAACAGCGCACACATCTCGATGAGCAGGGTGGCCACGAGGAGCCACCACAGCGACCCGACCAGGGGGATCGACAGGAACAACGCGAAGCGCAACAGGTCGCAGGTGACCATGACGCGGCGCCGGTCGAACTTGTCCGCCAGCACGCCGGCCAGGGGCCCCAGGACGAGAGCGGGCAGCAGCTTGGTGGCGACGACGCCGCCGAGCGCGAAGCTCTGGGCCTGGTAGCCGGTCGCGAGTTGCGTGGCGAGCGCGGACAGCGCGAGGAGGCTCAGCCAGTCCCCCGTCGCCGACACGGCCGTGACGAGCCAGAGGCGACGGAACGCGGGGATGGCCAGCACGCTGCGCACACGGTGCGCAGTGGGCGCGGAGGCGAGCGGCACGCCGCCCACGGGTGGCCCGGGCGGAGTGGCGGACGAGGAGGTGCCGGAGACGATCGCACCCACCCCCTCGGTGCCGACGATCGGCGACGCGCAGCCGCACCCCTGTGGTGCACCTGCCCCGCCAGGGTAGCCGGGAGGTCCGACAGTTCTGCCGATCGGCACGTTCGCCGTGCTCAGCGCCCCATCGACGGGCCCTGCTCGACCGGCGGGGTCACCCCGCCGCGCGTCGGTCAGTTGTCGTCGTCGTCCCCGTCGTCGTCGCCGTGGTCGCCCCTGTCACCGGGTGGCGCGGGCGGTGGGGGTACTTCGCCGGTGCTGATCTGCAGGAGGATGGTTTCGCCGGGTAGCGCGGTGCCGTTGGGGTTCTGGCCGACGACGGTGCCGCGGTCGGCACGGTTGTCCACGGTGCGCGTGGACACCTTCCAGCCGGCCCGTTCCAAGATGGCGCGGGCGTCGTTCTGGGCGCGGCCGACGACGTTGGGGACCTTGGTTTCTGCGCCGCCTTCGGTGTAGCGGGGGTCGGTGGGGGGCAGCGGCTGCACCGGTTCGCCGGCGAGCAGGGGTTTCATGGTGCCGAACCAGGTCTGGGCGGGGGTTTTCCCGCCGAAGATGTTCCCGTCGCGGCAGGGGAACGGAGCCCCGGCCCCGTCGCAGAGGGGCCGGGGGGAGCTGGAGTTGTCGAAGGTGATGACCGCACCGGCCATCTGCGGGACGATCCCGACGAACGCTGCGGACTTGTGTTGCTGGGTGGTGCCGGTCTTGCCGGCCGTGGGCCGGTTCCAACCGGCCTGCCCGGCCGCGCTCGCGGCGGTGCCGCCGGGTTGGACGTCCTTGCTCAACGCGGTGAGCAGGGTGTTCGCCAGCCCGGGTTGGACGGCCTGGTCGCAGGGGGCCTCGGTGACCGGCACGGGTTGGCCGTTGGGGTCGGTGATCTGATCGATCGGCGACGGTGGGCACCACTTGCCCCCCGACGCCAACGTCGCCCCGACGTTGGCGAGTTCGAGCACGCTGGTCGGGGACACCCCCAACGTGAACGAGGCCTGTTTCTGGGCTTTGGTGACCTCGGCGATCGACCGGTCGGTGCGCCGCCCGCTGTTGGGGTCGATGAACGGGGTGGTGGCCAACGACTTCATGCCCAGTCGCACGGCCATGTCGACCACGTCGGGGACCCCGGTGAACTCTTCGAGCTTGATGAACGCGGTGTTCGGGGACTGGGCCAGGGCGTCGGTGATGGACAGGCGGTCGGCGTAGTTGCCGGCGTTGTTCACCGGGATCGGGTGGCCGTTGGCGTCGACGTAGATCGGTGAGGCGTACCCGGAGGGAGGCACGGTCATCTGATAGTTGATGCCCAGCCCCTTCTGCAACGCCGTGGCCGTGGTGAAGATCTTGTACACCGACCCGGCGCCCAGGTTGACCGGCTCGTACGGCAGCCCGTAGCTGGTCTCCCGTTTGCCGGCGTCGAGCCCGAAGGTGCGCGACGAGCCCATCGCCAACACCCGATGGTGGTCCTGTCCGGGGGCGACGATGGCCATCACGTCGGCCACGTTCGCCGCATCGGCGGGGACCTCGGCGTTCAACGACGCCTTCATCTTCTCCATCGCCTCGCGGTCCAGGGTGGTCTTGATCGTGTAGCCCCCGCGCAGGATCTGGGTCATCGGGACCCCGGCCTCGGCCAGGTAGTCGGTGACGTACTTGCAGAAGAACCCGGCGTCCCCGGCCCCGATGCACCCGTTGCGGCGGGCGCCCAACGGGTCGGAGATCCCCAACGGCTCGGACAGCGCCTGCTGCGCCTGCGCCGCGTCGATCATCCCCTGCTCCTGCATCTGGACGATCACCAGATTCCGCCGGTCCAACGCCGCGGACGGATTGACCACCGGATCGAACTGGGTGGTCGAGCGCACCATCCCGGCCAACAACGCCGCCTGGGCCACCGTCAACTGGTCGGCGGTGGTGTTGAAATACGTACGCGCCGCCGCCGACACCCCGTAAGCCCCGTTGCCCCAGAACACGATGTTCAGATAGCGGGCGAGGATGTCCTCCTTCGACAACGACCGCTCCATCTGCAGCGCGATCCGCGCCTCCCGCAACTTGCGGGCCGGGGTCTGCTCGGTCGCCTTCAACCGCTCCGCCTCGGTCTGCGCCTCCACGTACAGCAGGTAGTTCTTCACATACTGCTGGGTCAGCGTCGAGGCGCCCTGCACCACATCACCCGAGGCCGAGTTCGCCACCACCGCCCGGATCGTGCCCTGCCAGTCCACCCCCTGATGCTGATAGAACCGGCGGTCCTCGACCGCCACGATCGCCGCTTTCATCGCCGGGGAAATATGATCCGCCGCCACCGGATCACGATTCTGATCGAACAGATACGCGATCGGCACCCCCGCCGAATCCGTGATCGTCGACGTTTGCGGCAACTGCCCCGTCGCCAGATCCGTCGACACGCTGTTCACGCTGTCCCCGGCCTCGTTGGACACCATCCCCACCGCCAACGCGCCCGGAAACGCCATCCCCGCGATCAACACCCCGGCGAGCACACACAGCGCAAGCAGCAAGCCGACCGGTCGGAGCAGGTGACGGGGAGGCTTCACGATCGACCAGGGTACGCGGGCCGCCGTCGGCACCGTGCCGGCACGCGATCAGGTGGAGCGCCGGCACGCGATCAGGTAGAGCGCCGGCACGCGATCAAGTAGAGCGATTGAGTAGATCTGCCGGGTGTTCGCCGGAACCACGCGCTCCGAGGATCCGTCTGTCGGTGTCGCACTCCCACTCACGGCGAGTGGCGGGCGACGACGAGGGGGGCAGATCGATGCCGGGCAGGGTGAACTGGCGTGCGGCCGCACGCTGCCGGACGGCCGACGCCGAGGGGCTGTTCGTGAAGGGGGCGCGCCAGCGGGAAGCGCGCGACTTCTGCCGGACGTGCCCGGTGCGCACGGAGTGCCTCGCGCATGCGTTGGACCACCAGGTCGAGTTCGGGGTGTGGGGCGGGATGACCGAGCGGCAGCGGCGGGCGCTGCTGCGGGCGCGGCCGGAGGTGCGGTCGTGGGCGGAGCTGCTGTTCGCCGCGCGCCGGGCACACGCGCAGCAGTCGGCGGCGCCGGTGGTGACCGGGGCGGCACGGTGATCGTCGCGAGCGTCGCCGGCTGCGACCGCGGTGGGCGGGCTGCGACGGGTCCCGAGCCACGCGACGCCGCGCCGCGCGGGTCGCCGCCGGGCCCCGGACCCGACCCGTGTCCCGCTCGCAGCCGGCTCATGCGCGCGACGAGTGCCGGTTCGACCCGGCCGCCGCCCGGTCCGCCGCGCCGGGCCGGCCGGTCGCACTCCCGAACGACGTCGAAGACACGCTCAGGGACGACCCGCGGGTTCGGGCTCGTCCGCGGGCACCAGTGCCGACGGCGGGCCGTCCGCGGCCAGCCGGGTCCCGATCTCCCGCAGGCCGTCGAGGTCGGCGACGTCCCCGGCCACCGCCGGCACCTGCGTCACCGCCACATCGGGGTGGGCCCGGGAGAAGCGGGTGAGCAGCCGGTCCTCCCTGGCCGCGCGGTCCACCCGGTCGGCGTGCAGGCGCAGCACGGCCGCCGCGAGCGAGGTGCCCGGCAGCTCGTCCGCGGCGTCGCGGGCCCGGGTCGCGGACAGCCGGGCGAGCACAGGGTGGGTACGGTTGAGCACCAGGCCGGCCAGGGGCATGTCCTCGGTGCGCAGGCGGTCCACGAAGTAGGCGGCCTCGCGCAGCGCGTCCGGCTCCGGTGCGGCGATCACGACGAAGGCCGTGCCCGGCGACCGCAGCAGGGCGTAGGTGGCGGTGGCCCGTTCCCGGAAGCCGCCGAACATCGTGTCGAAGGCCTGCACGAACGCGGACGCGTCGGCGAGCAGCTGCCCGCCGAGGATCGTCGATACGGCCTTGGTGAACAGCGAGAAGCCGGCGCCCAGCACCTTGCGCAGGCCCCGCCCACCCGCCCGAGCCGGCGAGGAGAGCAGGCGGATCATGCGTCCGTCGAGGAAGGTCGACATGCGTTGCGGGGCGTCGAGGAAGTCGAGCGCTGAGCGCGACGGCGGGGTGTCCACGACGATCAGATCCCACGTGCCGGTGGCCGCGAGCTGGCCGAGCTTCTCCATGGCCATGTACTCCTGCGTCCCGGAGAACGAGGTGGAGATGGTCTGGTAGAAGGGGTTGGCGAGGATCTTCTCGGCACGGTCCGGGGTGGAGTGGGCCTGCACCATCTCGTCGAAGGTGCGGCGCATGTCGAGCATCATCGCGTGCAGCTCACCGCGCGGAGGCTCGCCGGAGCGCGCATCGAGCACCTCCCGCGGAGGCTCGCCGGAGCCCGCATCGAGCACCTCCCGCGGAGGCTCGCCGGAGCGCGCATCGAGCACCTCCGGCGCGGTTCCGGCTTCCGCCGGGACCCCGGCCACCCGGCCCGGCTCGTTGCCCAGCTCCACCAGGCCCAGTGCCTGGGCCAGCCGGCGCGCCGGGTCGATCGTGAGCACCGCCACGCGCCGCCCGCGGTCCGCCGCACGCACGGCGAGCGCGGCGCTGGTGGTCGTCTTCCCGACGCCACCCGAGCCGCAGCAGACGAGGATCCGGATCGCGGGATCGTCGAGGAGCGCGTCGACGTCCAAGGGCGGGGAACTCATGCCGGCACCCCCACACCCTGGGCCACCAGCGCGTCGGCGAGCTCGTACAGGGTGCCGAGGTCGACGCCCTCGGCCAGGTTCGGCAGCTCCAGCAGCGCGCCCATCCCGCGCAGGCGGGCCATCGCCGCGGCCTCGACCTCGACGTGCAGGGCGTGCTCGACGGTCTCGGCGACCAGCCCGTCGATCATCTCGGGCGCCAGTGCGACGCCTGCCGAGGCCAGCCCGGAGCGGATCCGCGCCGCGTCCACCCGACCGTCCGCGGCCGCCGCGACCGAGCGGTCCGGCAGCCACTGCGGGCGCACCCGGTTGACGATCACCGCGCCCGGCCGCAGGTCCGCGGCCTTGAGCTCCGCGACCGTGTCCAGGGTCTCGGTCACCGGCAGGTCTTCGAGCAGCGTCACCAGGTGCACGGCCGTGAGCGGCGAGTGCAGCAACCGCACCACGCCCCCGCTCTGGCTGTGGATCGGGCCGACCCGCGCCAGGTCCGCCATCGCCCGCGTGACGTCGAGGAAGCTGACGACGCGGCCGGTCGGCGGGGCGTCGAGGACGACGGCGTCGTAGACCGGCCGACCGGCGCGGTCCTTGCGGGAGACGCACTCCTTGGCCTTGCCGGTGAGCAGGACGTCGCGCAGCCCCGGGGCCAGGGTGGTGGCGAACTCGATGGCCCCCATCCGGCGCAGGGTCCGTCCGGCGACACCGAGCCGGTAGAACATCTCCAGGTACTCCAGCAGCGCCGCCTCGGGATCGACGGCCAGCGCCCGCACCTCGCCTCCGCCGGGCGCGACCGCGATCTTCCGCTCCTCGTAGGGCAGGGGCGCGGTGTCGAACACCTGCGCGATGCCCTGCCGGCCCTCCACCTCGATCACCAGCGTCCGGCGGCCGCCGGTGGCCAGTGCCAGCGCCAGCGCCGCCGCCACCGTCGTCTTCCCGGTGCCCCCCTTGCCCGACACGACGTGGAGGCGGACCGCGGACAACGCGGGCGGCCAGCCGGAGGGATGCACCGGGCCAGCCTATGCGGGGGTGGGGCGACCGGCCGGTTCGATCGGGTGAGGCCCTGGATACAGTGCCCGCATGAGTACCCCCGGACCCACGGTCACCCGGTGGGAGTACCTCACGGCTCCCCTGCTGATTCACAACACCAAGGCCATCCTCGACAACTTCGGCCGTGACGGCTGGGAGCTGGTCTCGGTGACCTCGGGGATGACCCCCGAGCAGCTCGTGGCCTGGTTCAAGCGCCCGGTCCAAAGCGGATGACCTCCCCGTCCACGCGGCTGCGCGAGCTCGGGCTCACACTGCCGTCGGTGGCGCCGCCGGCCGGGTCGTACGTGCCCGCTCGACGCTCCGGCGCGCTGGTGTTCACCGCGGGCCAGGTGCCGTTCGTCGACGGCTCGCTGGCCACCACCGGGAAGGTGGGCGCCGAGGTCACCCCGGAGGAGGGGAGAGACCTGGCGCGGACCTGCGCCCTCAACGCCCTTGCCGCGATCGACGCGCTGGTCGGTCTCGACGCGGTCGCGGGCGTGGTGAAGGTCGTGGGCTTCGTCGCCTCAGCGCCGGGCTTCACCGGGCAGCCGGGGGTGATCAACGGCGCGTCCGATCTGCTCGCCGACGTGTTCGGTGAGGCGGGTCGGCACGCCCGCTCGGCGGTCGGGGTGGCGGAGCTGCCACTCGGGGCGCCCGTCGAGGTCGAGCTCGTGGTGGAGCTGGCATGACGGCCCCGGACGACCTCGGCTCCGCGGCGTGCCACGAGCTGCTGGTCAGGCTCGCGGGGCGGCTGCCGGACCGGTTGCTCTGGCGGCTGCGCGAGTGGCTGGCCGCAGGCGCGCACGCGGCCGTCGCGGCGCTGTTGCCCCGGGCCCTTCTGCGCAATCGCGTCGGGCTCACCGATGAGGAACGTGACCTGCTCGAGGCGGCCGTCGCCGGGCGTGCCCCGCGCAAGCTGCTCGACGCCGTCCTGACGGTGACCGTGCCCGACGAGCCGGACGTCACGTTCCGTTCCGGGCCGAATCCGGATGTCACGGCGCTGAGCCTGCTCGCCGTCGCCCGCGGCGTCGACGGGTGCGTCGAGCTGCGCCAGACGCTGCGCGGAACCGGCCGGCACGCGCAGCGGGTGGTGCTGGTGCGCGCCGAGGGGCCCCGGCCGTGGGCGCTGGCCGGCACGCTGGCCCGGCTGCTGCGCGCGCACGGTGATGCCGCGCCGTGCGTCGAGGTGCTGCCTGCGGGCGATCCGCCCGCCTACCACCGGGCCGCGCTCGCAGGCTCGACACTCCTGTGGCGTCGCCCCGAGGTGGCCTCCGCCGGTCGCTGACCGATCTGCTCCAGGCGTGACGCGACGCGCGGCGTCACCGCTCCCCCGTTCCAGCGCGCGAGGCGGGCCGCCGCCGAGGAGGTCCGGTGAGTGAGCAAGACGAGCCCGCAACGGCGGAGACCCCCTGTGCGGGGATCCCCGGCTCACCTCCAGGACCGCAGGACCCACCGGACGTGTACGACCTGCTCCTGGCGCTCGCGGGGCGGCTCGACGACGACCTGCTGGCGTGGGCACGCGAGCTGGTCGCCGTCGGTGAGGAGGGCCAGGCCGTCGAGCTGGTGACGGCGGCGCTCGCCGCGGAGCGGGTCACGCTGCCTGCGCCGGTGCGGATGGCGGTGGTGTCGGCAGGCCGTGCCGCGCACACGGACCTGGACATCGGTCGCGAGCTTGCCCCGCCCGTTCCGGACGACGCGACGGTCCATCGGTTCGATCCGGCAGGCGCCTCCGGCGACCGGGTGGCCGCCGTGCTGGCGGGTCTGCCGGCCCGCAGGCTGGCCGGGTGCACGCTGTACCTGACCTGGCGATCGACGCCCGCGGGTGCTGCGCCGGGCCCCGTGCCACGTGCGGTGGTGCTCGTGGAGGCCGGCCCGGACCGCTCCGCGGACGTGCTGGCCTACCTGCTCGCGACCGAACTGGATCGGGCGGCGGTGCCGGCGTCGGTGGAGGTCTTCACCACGGGCACCGCCCTGCCCGCCTACCACCGGGCCGCGCTCGCCGCGGCCCGGCGGGTCGAGGTGGGTGCCTCGGTCATCGCGCCGGCAGGGGTGGTCGTCGCCCGCACGGCTGCGGAGGCGGCGGCGCGCGCAGCAGCCAGGCCGGCGCGCCTGGCGACACCCGCATCCGTCGATCCGGCGATCGCCGCGGGCCCCGCGAGGCCGACGGTGCCCGAGGCACCGGGGGCCGGCCGGGAGATCGCGGCCGCGCGCGGGACGGACACGGCGGCGCTGTTCGTGGTGCCCTCGCCGGACGAGATCACGTCGCCGGCCGCCCCGCGCCGCGCCGCACGGCGACGCCGGTCGGAGGCAGGCTGGATGGCGGATACGGCGTTCGCCGGTGGTCCGGCGACCTCGACGGGAACCGGCGCTGCGGACGGCGGGTCGAGCGGCCGTCCGGTCGACGCACACCGGAGTGCCGATCCCACCGATGCCGGATCTGTGGACGGCCCGCCCGACACCGATCCGTTCCACGGCCCACTGCGGGTTCCGCTGCTGGCGCCGCTGCTCGATCCCACAGCCCCGGGAGCCGACGCATTCGACTACCGGCCTCCGGACCCCACCCCGATCCGTCCCGTGCCGCCGGTGACCGGCCGAGCCCGGGAGGTCGAGCCTGGATCGGGGAGTGCCGAGCCGACGGGCAGTGGGCCCGGTGCTCCGTTCGGTGGGCGGCAACGGAACACCGACGACCAGCCGTCCGGCATGACCCGACCGGTCACGGCCGCCGGTGCGGCGGATGGCCCGGGTGCGCCGGATGCGGGCGCGTCCGCGCCGGACGTGCCCGGCGC